>CAWVVE010000399.1:0-3188 GCA_963933075.1 uncultured Verrucomicrobiaceae bacterium
CCCCGTCGAGAACCTTCAATACTTTCCCCTCATTGGCTCCCGCAGCATCAAAAACAGCAACACGCCTCAGGCCGTCTTCCGCCGGCGGAGCCAGGATATCAGTGCAATCCTCATCGAGCAGGCCGATACGACGCAATGCCGTGGAAACCATCCTGCGATGCTGCCGGGTTCGCAATGACACCGGTTGATCCTTAAAAGTGGTTTCAAGGATAAAACTTTTTGCGCCAAGCAACCTGCTGCATGCCCTTGCGAGGCTGCCATTAACGGGACCGGATTTCGCAAGCAGAGAAAATTGCCTCCGCGGCTCAACCCCGGCGTTGACCGCGTCGAGCATTGCCCCTGCAAATATTGCCTCTTCAGGAAAGGTAATGATGCTTGAACCCACAGACTTCGGGTTAATGCGGTGAAAATCGAAACCCTCATGCAGGTCAAAAACCCAATCAGGACGCCGCTTGCTGATAAAATCCCAGACTGCCTGACAAAGCGGAGTGATTGGTTGCGTTGCCTTTTCCCGCGGAAAGTTACGGTTCAAATCCCTCTTTTCCCTGTCGTTGCGATATTCAGGTGCCCAGCGAAGGTTCGCGGCAAGGCCAAGCCGGTTAATCTGCGGTAAGACAAGAAGTTTACCGCGAACAATCGGCCAGTGCCTGATCTGTTCAGCCGCACGAAATCCAGCCGGTTCGTTGCCGTGTATTCCGCCGACCACAAGGACAGTTGGCCCAGGCTTGCCGCTGTCGATGACCCACCACGGGTTTTCCCATGTCGTTCCACTTCCAAACCGTCCGCCGCTAATCCCAGTATCCGCCGGTGCAGTCCCAGTCAATACAACCGCCACTGCAACGACAAGAAGCCTGCGCATTATTCCCCCCTGCAGGGATACCGGCAGCATTCCCTGCCGCGCATGCCCAGGTCTAGAATGGATTTCCTGAAGGTGTTTCACGATATTCTTCGGCGACCCTCTATGTTAAGGGCAGCGGACTCCCGTCACTTATCGGGAAAGGCCGCCCCAGTCGATCGGTGATGGTTGCCTTATGGGGCAATCCCAGCGCCTCAAAAATAGTCGCGTGCAAGTCCGCCGGGGTGCATCCGTTCTCTGCCGGTTCGGCACCGGATCTGTCCGATGCGCCGTATACCTGCCCACCCCGGATTCCGCCGCCAGCCAGTGCGATTGAATAACAATTCGGAAAATGATCGCGGCCCGCTCCGCCATTAATCTTGGGCGTGCGACCAAACTCGGTCAGGAACACAACCAGGGTTTCATCCAGCATGCCGCGTTCACTGAGGTCATCAAGCAGGGCGGCGGCAGGCCTGTCAAAGGCGGGAAGCATGGTCTTCTTGAGCCTGTTGAAATTGTCTTTGTGTGTATCCCAGTGGTCACCCACGGAACCGTTAAGGTCGCCGGCAGCACAGGCAACCGTCACGATAGGCACACCCGCCTCTGCCAGACGTCGGGCAAGCAATATGCTCTGGCCGCAAATGTGATCACCGAACTTGGCCCTGACTGCGGGTGGCTCAAGATCAAGATCAAAGGCCCGGCGCACCACTGGACTCATTAACATGTCTGCAGCAAGCCCTCTAAAATGCGACAAGTCATCCAGCGCTGCGCCAACGCCGCCAAAGCGGTCAAGGTGCCCCAGAAGGCCAAGCCTTGAGCTGAGTTTTTTACGGTTAATTGCCTCTTTCGGATCTATCCTGGAAGCACCAAGGTCGCGGGAAACACCACCAAATTCTTTCCCCTTCGGTGTACGGATGACAATCGGTGTATAACTGCCACCCAACCACCCGCCATACTCCCCGGCCTGCAGGGAGCCGTTATCAACAAGCGGATATGGCAACCGAATAGCAGGAGGTAAGCCTTGGGGCGCATTTTTAAACTTGGAGATGACTGCCGGGAAGGACGGCCAATCCGCGGAGGATGGCGGCAGGTTCGCAGCGGTGTCCTCCTGCGGTGGAGCATGCCCAGTGAAATTCCAATACATGGCCTTGCCGTGAGCGGCACTTCCATGGTGCATGGAGCGGACAATTGCCAGCCGTTCGGTCTGCTTTGCCAGATACGGCATGTGTTCTCCCACGCGGACGCCGGCAGTGGCTGTGGCAATCGTGTCAAACTCCCCGCGAATCTCGCGCGGCCCATCCGGTTTCGGGTCCCAGGTGTCGAGATGGCTCATCCCGCCCCAGGCAAACAAAACAATACACGACTTGGCACGTCCACCGGACCGGGTCTCCGGTAAGCCGGCGGCAATGCCACGCAACTGCATGAAATCGGAGAGCGAATACCCCATGCAACCGAGACTGGCACCCAGAATTTTCCTTCTGGTTATTTCAGGCGGAAGAATCATTCTATCCGGTCCGGTTAGTTGCATATGCAGAGGCTTCCCTGTTTGAACCTAAGTCATTATACACAATCATGTCCAGTGCGATCCTTTCCCGACAACTTGTTCAAGATGGATGACAAATCACACCTCACGGTCTGGTTTCGAAAAAATGACCATCCGATACCCCTTTGTCCTCACCCTGCTCCTTGCAATTGCTCTCCGTTCATCCCTTGCGCAAGACCAAGCTCACCGGTATCGATCCGGCAAAGAAGCCGGTTAAACCACCGAAGCCGAGGCTTTAACCCGGGACACCGAACAGAACCCGGTCAAAAAGCTTATTTTATGCGATCAATGATCGCATTGAAGGTTTCACTGGGGCGCATTACGGCATTGGCCGATTCATCCATGGGCCGATAATAACCGCCAATGTCCACCGGTTGGCACTGCACGCTGTTGAGCTCAACTATAATCTTCTCCTCATTCGCGCCAAGCGCCTCGGCAATGCAGGCAAACTCATCCTTCAGCCCGGGATCATCATCCTGCAGGGCAAGTGCCTGCGCCCAGTAGAGGGCAAGATAAAAATGACTGCCGCGGTTGTCCAATTCGCCAGCCTTGCGGGAGGGGGATTTATTGTTGAGTAATAACTTGGTCGTTGCCTCATCAAGTGTCCTCGATAACAGCCTTGCACCCTCATTATGAGAGTGCTTCGCCAGATGCTCAAGGGAAACAGCCAGTGCCAGGAACTCTCCAAGCGAATCCCAGCGCAGGTGATTCTCGCTCTCGAACTGTTGCACATGCTTGGGAGCCGAACCGCCGGCACCGGTCTCAAACAACCCGCCTCCATCCATCAGCGGAACAATCGAGAGCATTTTT
>CAWVVE010000400.1:0-3186 GCA_963933075.1 uncultured Verrucomicrobiaceae bacterium
ATGCTCGAGGTCTATTACCGCTACCTTCCGGGCACCAAGTAATCCGCAAGCTTCAAGGCAATCAATTTCACGCCGGGGACAACCGCGCACTTCTCTCTGCTCCAAGCAGCAGCCAGAAAAGCGCGATCACCAGCAGGGCGGACAAGCCGATGTGCAGGACCTGCACGATGGGATGCACCGTGACATGGGACATCAGTATCCCAAGGCCCATCTGTGAGAGCACAATGGAAAAAACCGCCCACCGACAGGCAGCGGTCATCAGCCCGCTGATGGTCCGCGAGCACCAGAAGAAAAAGACCGCGACCAACAAGATGACCCACGAGAAACTTCGGTGCACCAGGTAAACCGGGCTGCTCTCCAGGGTTTCATGCCACTGCTCACGGGGAATATCTTTATTCTCGAGGGCGAGCCGGTCGGTCAGTTCCCGCACCTGTGAACCCATCACTCCCTCGCCGACACTCAGCGCAAACAAAATGCAGACGATCCACCAGATGCTCCGCCCCCCGGGCAGGCAGACCTTTGGTCGCACCTCCCCTCCCCGGTGGATCACGAACACCAGCACACAGAGCAGGATCATGGCCAGTGCCATGTGCAGGGTGATGATTCCCGGCTGCAGGCCGGAGCGCACCACCATTGCTCCGAGGGCGGCATTGGTTGCCACCAACAGAAATGCCAGCAGTGAGCCAAGGAAAACGGCAGGGCGCCGCTTGCGATAGCCAAACCCAAGGATCAAGGTTGCCACTGAAAACAATCCCACCGGGAAACTGGTCAGCCGGTTGATATACTCAACCCAGACATGCACCGGGTTGAACTCGGCCTTCAATTTCTCGATGGTGATGTCCGCATCCTTGCGACGAAACTTCTCAAGGTCAATCTTCCCGAAATCCACCTCCTCAACGCTCGAGGGAGGCCACAGTGCCCCCCAGCACCTCGGCCAGTCCGGGCAGCCCAGCCCTGAACCACTCACCCGCACAATAGCGCCGACAAAAATCAGTAAAATCGTTGCCAACAGGGCAGCTAGGGCGGTTTTCTGGAAAATATTCATCTTGCAGCTCAAACAGGCCTAATAGGCGCTACCCCATAAGCTTTTTCAAGCCTTTCGCGAACCGGATAAGCCTCCATCCAAGGAAAATCCTTGCCTCAACTACTTAAGAAGGGTAAATTATGTGTTCTATTGAACGAATTCTCGACTTTTGGGCCGTTCCTGTCGGGGGACATTATTTTCCGCTAACGGATTACCATTTAATCTCTCTACCTATAAAAAACACCTAATCAATAACTATGAGCGATTCAGCCAACGATAAACCAAGTTCAGCCCTGTTCTGGGGTTGTTTCATTGCACTGATCACAACCTCTTTCGGTTTCATCACGAGAATGTTTCTCCTCGATGATACTACTATCACCACCGACCTCCTTGGATTGGACGATGCAGAGGTCGGGATGTTTAAGGGCATCCAGATCTGGCCATTCGCCATCAGTATCATCGGTTTCAGTCTTATCATTGATAAGGTCGGCTACAAGTTCTCGATGATCTTTGCCGCCGTTTGCCAGATTCTCTGGGCCATCATGGGCATTTGGGGCCTGGCGGTGGCAGATACAAACGCAGATCTTGCAAAGGCTTTGCTGTTCTGGGGCGGACTGGTACTCGCCTTAGGAAACGGAACCGTTGAGGCATTCATTAACCCGGTCGTTGCCACGATCTTTGATAAGGACAAGACCAAGTGGTTGAACATCCTGCACGCCGGTTGGCCGGGCGGACTGGTTATCGCAGGAATTATTGTCATCATGATGGGAGATGCCAGTTGGGGGCTCAAACTGGGAATTATCATCATTCCGGCAATCATCTACTTCCTGATGCTGATCAGGTGTCAGTTCCCGGTTCAGGAACGTGTCTCAGCCGGAGTCAGCTACAAGGACATGCTGAAAGAATTCGGATTTGGTGGGGCTGCGGTTGTCGCATTCCTTATCTTCCTGCAGTTGGACCAGACATTTCCGGATAACTCACTAATATTCATCCTCCTGTGCGGAGGTATGGCCGTGGCACTTGGCCTCTATACCATGAGCCTTGGGCGCCCACTGATGTTTGTACTCATCCTTATCATGGCTCCGCTGGCCACAACAGAGATTGGCACAGACGGTTGGATCTCCGGGATCATGGCTGGCATTGTGGATTTTCACGCCGGATGGATTCTCGTATACACTTCCGTGATCATGATGGTATTGCGCTTCTTCGCAGGACCGATTGTTCACTCGATGGGACCGGTCAAACTCCTGATCGCAAGCTCAGTCCTTGCCATCGCGGGCCTGATCGCCCTCTCAGGAGTCAGCGGAGTCGCTATGATCTTCGGTGCTGCCACCCTTTATGCCCTAGGTAAAACTTTCTTCTGGCCAACAATGCTTGGTATTGTCTCCGAGCAAACCCCGAAGGGAGGAGCACTGACACTCAACTCCGTGTCAGGAATCGGCATGCTGGCAGTCGGTGTCCTGGGATTCCCCTACATCGGTGCCTTACAGGAGAAAAAAGCAGTTAGTGAAGTTGCAGGCGTGGAAGCTGCCGCAACAGTTCCCGGCTTGCTTGAAAATGGCGAGGTTACTACTTCCGCTCTCGAGGAAAAACAAATCTACTACGGCACAATCAAATATCAGACATGGAAAGACGGTGAGCTTGATAAGCTTCTTAAAGGCCAGTCCGATGATGCCGTAGCAGCCATCACCAAAGCAAAAGATCGCAGTGGCCAAAAAGCACTCGCGGACATGGCCATCTTCCCGGCAATAATGCTCATTGCCTATATCCTGATTTTCCTCTACTTCAGGAGCAAAGGCGGTTACAAGCCACTTGAACTGACCGAGAGTGAAGGGGAATCCTCCGGCGGCTGAAGCGTTTAACGATCAATTCCCTGTAAGGGAAAAACCGAAAAAAGGGCGTCCTGAGAAGGGCGCCCTTTTTTTATCTTAGCGCAAGTGCCTGTTCGGATAAGGACGTATACAAGTCACCGCTGGCCGGGATATCCAAGTCAAACACATCAGCGATCACCTGCGACCAGCCGATCACAAAGTAATCCCAGCCGTCCTCAATCCTCAGGGATTTCCCCGCCTTCTGTACCTTTGCCTGTTCCAGGAACCTTAATTGCCCGCGATAATTAAAGTCCCAAACAATTCCCCGTTCAGGAAAGGAAACCGCATCAG
>CAWVVE010000401.1:0-3183 GCA_963933075.1 uncultured Verrucomicrobiaceae bacterium
GATTTCAACCTGAACTCACCGAAGCAGCTTGGCGAGGTTCTTTTTGATGAGCTCAAACTGGTGGAGAAACCCAAGAAGACGAAGACAGGGCAGTATAAGACGGACGAGGGAATTCTGGCATCCCTGGCACCAAAACACCGTATCGTTGAGGCGATTCTTGAATACCGTGAGGCGGCGAAGTTAAAGGGTACATATGTGGATGCACTGCCTGCCGCAGTGGCAAAACGTAGCGGACGGGTGCACAGCAGCTTCGGTCAACTGGTCACTGCGACAGGCCGCCTGGCATCCAACAATCCCAATCTCCAGAATATCCCCGTGCGCACTGTCCAGGGTCGTGAGATTCGCAAGGCGTTTGTCGCCCGGGAGACTGACTTCATCCTGATGGCGGCGGATTATTCACAGATTGAATTGCGCGTGATGGCATCAATGAGCGGGGATGATGGAATGAAGAAGGCATTTGTGGATCAACTTGATATTCATTCTGCAACTGCGGCGAATGTTTACGGAGTTGATCTCGATGATGTCACCGGTGAGATGCGACGTTGTGCAAAGATGGTTAATTTCGGCATAATCTATGGTATTTCCGCCTTCGGTTTGTCGCAGCGCCTCGGGATTGCGCGTGGGGAGGCGGCAGGGATTATAGAGGCTTATTTTGAGCAGTATCGCGGGGTGAAGTCATACATGGAAGAGACCGTTTCCCTGGCCGGGGAAAATGGATACGTCGAGACATTGACCGGCAGACGGCGCTACATACGGGACATTAAGTCATCAAATGCCATGGTTCGCGGGGCGGCTGAACGCACAGCTATCAATACCCCGATTCAGGGCACTGCGGCCGACATGATCAAGCTGGCAATGACGGGTGTGGATGTTTCCCTTCGAGAGCAGGAATTACAATCCAGGATGATCCTGCAGGTGCATGATGAACTGATCCTTGACGTGGCGCGTGAGGAGGAGGATGCGGTGCGGAAACTGGTTGCAAGGGAAATGCAGGAAGCCCTGCCCCTGGAGGTTCCCATAATCATTGATATTGGAACCGGAGAGAATTGGCTGGAGGCTCATTAATGCCTTTATGGCAGGCTCTTTCAGTGGTGATAGTTCATTGTCGTTAAGGATCATTTGTAAGATTTGGGCACATAACCCGGAGAATTGGCACATTACTTTTTGGGATGTGGTTTTGTTGCCTGCTGAAAGTGTAATAATTTCGTGCTCAATAAGTTGGAGAGGCAGTACATGCAGCAGTTATCTGATTACCTTGAAGAGGGTAGGAAAATCAACGGTTGTGCCAATTTCGGGTGTTCCGGTTGAGATTTTCTCCTGGCAGGGTGAGGATTAGCGTTGATTCCTACTGTCTTCCCTTAAAAAACAGCAATCTTCCGACCTGAGAATGAATTTTCTGCGACTAATCCCGTCTAACAGGGCAAAAGAGTTGCCGGATGGCGGTGGCGGGGATGGTGAAATCCCGGCCAGCGAGCGTGACAGGAAACTCGTTAAACTCTGCAAAGCCGGTGATAACCAAGCATTTGACGAGCTTGTGACCCTTTATAGAGGGAAGGTATATGCTATGATTTTAAACATGATTCACAATGACGCGGACGCCTGGGACTTGTCCCAGGATGTTTTCGTCAAGGCGTGGAAAGCCTTGCCAAGGTTTGAGTCACGCTCGGCTTTCTATACGTGGCTTTACCGGATTACCCACAATGTCACCTACGACTGGATCCGGAAGCGCAAGCGTGTTGTTTTCGGTGAATTTGAAGATTCATTAATCGAGGAGGCGGAGCCGGGGGCCCTGACAGCACCAAAGCCGCAAGATCTCCCGGATGCCGCCATGGAACGCTCCGAGTTGCGTGGAAGGATTGCCCGGGCAATAGAGAGCCTTTCCGACGATCATCGTGAGGTTATTTTACGAAAGGAAATAGATGGGTTAAGCTATCAGGAAATCGCCGAGATCGCCGGTTGTTCTGTTGGCACCGTCATGTCCCGGTTGTTTTATGCCCGGAAGAAATTACAGGCAGCTTTAGCAGAGAACAGATCATGAATCGAAAAGAAGAACTCATCACAAGATGGATTGACGGCGAACTGAATGAAGAAACCCGGGAGGAGTTTGATGCACTAATGGCCGAAGATTCTGAATTCTGTGCGCGGATCAGGGAGGAGGCTGAGGGAATAGGGAGTGCAATGCGATCGGAAATAAGTGCCGATGTGGAGCCCCCTTACCCGGATTTCTTCAACAGCCAGATCCAGAAGAGGATCAGGCAGGCAAGCCATGCGACTGTCCCTGATAATGCATCGGGTGGGGCATCGGTTTTGTGGTGGCTCCGGTCACCTTTCACCTGGGGGGCGGCAGCTCTCTTCATGCTGATGCTACTGACGCGTAATGATGACGGTGTGAGTGGCAGCGGATCATACGAGATCAGCACATATGCCCCCGATCCCAGGGTATCTGTTGAGCGTGCTGAATATGATGATGATGCCCAGGCAACAGTTATCATGCTCACCGGGCTTGAGCCTATTCCCGATGATGTTGAGGTGAGAGGAAGGAACATTACTGCCTATGATCCTGCGGATACGCGGGGAGGTGGCCGTTTTTACACCGGTGATACGCAACTTGTCTACATCATGGAGACGGATACCGATGGGGCACCGGAAATCCTTGCTCGTTCAGAAGACAGTTAGAAAGCAATGAAGGGGCGAGGGCATATCATTTTTTCATTGGCCTGCATTTTATTGCCTGGTGTTCTGAGTGTTGCTGATGCCCAGAAGAGCGCAACGGGTCCGGGCGCGGAAAAGAGCACGCTGAATACCAAGTTCTGGGGTGCCCTGGTTTATGCCTCAAACGCCGGGACCGACAAGCCCGTGCAGGCAGGCCTGTCATCGCGACTGGGAAAAGTATTCAAGAAATTCAAGACCTTTGAGCTCCTTGGACAGCATACGCAGGATAAGGTATTCCGCGATTATGTGAATTGGATTGTTCCTTCTGATGAACTCAACCTTGAGTTTGAATCGAAAGGGCCGGCAGAGGGTGGCGGCATGAAGGTATTACTTAAGCTCTGGCAGAAGAAGAAGGTCCTGGTGAAGTCGGACGTGGTGATTAAACCGGGAAAGCCACTGTTCATTACCGGCCCGACATGGCGTAAAGGCCGGTTGATCTTCGTCCTTGAGTTACGCGAATAACTCCAGTGA
>CAWVVE010000402.1:0-3180 GCA_963933075.1 uncultured Verrucomicrobiaceae bacterium
GCACGTGACAACAATCGCCTGGTGCAGATGGGTAACCAGCGCCGCAGCCTGCCGTCCTTTCGTGAAGGTATTGAAAAAATCCGCGCAGGCGCCCTTGGCACCCTGCGCTATGCACGCTGCTGGTATGATAACCGGCGTGGTTCCATCGGTCGCGGCAGGCAGGTGGCAATTCCGCAGTGGCTGGACTGGAAACTCTGGCAGGGACCGACTCCGGAGCGACCCTACAAGGACAACCTGGTGCATTACAACTGGCACTGGCACTGGCATTACGGCGGCGGCGAGCTTGCCAACAACGGTGTCCACGCTCTCGACATCGCCCGCTGGGGCCTTGGCGTTGATTACCCGGAGCGGGTCACCTGCAATGGCGGCCGCTACCACCACGACGATGACCAGGAGACTCCCGATACCGCTGACGCCACCTTTGATTTCGGCAAGGTCGGTATCAGCTGGCACGGCAGCAGCTGCCTGCAGCGCAAGCACGAGAAACACAGCTTTGTCAGTATCTATGGCACCAAGGGCATCATGGCTTTCGAGAGTTCCGGCTACCGTATTTATGACCTTGAGGGAAAGCTGCTCGAGGAGAATATCCCGCCTTTCACCGACCTGCCTCACTTCCAGAATTTTGCTGCCGGCATCCGCGATGGCGCCAGCCTCAACGCCGAAATAGGGGATGCCCAGAAAAGTGCATTGATGTGCCATCTCGGCAACATGGCCTATCGCAGCAAAAGCGAGGTCAGGTTCGATCCGAAAACCCGCCAGGTAATCGACAATCCTGCAGCCGGAAGATTCTGGCACCGCGAATACCGCAAAGGCTCGGAACCAAAAGTATGAAGCTTCTTATTTCCCTCTTCATTTGGCTCTTCCTCTGGGCTCAACCGGCCTTCACCAAGCCGCCAAACATCGTCCTTATCCTTGTCGATGACATGGGCTACGGCGATCCGGGCTGTTACAACGCCGGCTCAAAAATACCCACACCGAATATCGATGGCCTGGCAAAAGACGGCATACGCTTCACTGATGCCCACGCATCAGGTCCGCTATGCCACGTCTCACGTTATGGGCTGATGACCGGGAGGTATCCCTGGCGCACGGAGTTTAACTGGCGACGCCAACCCATCATTGCAGAGAATCAGGACACCATCGCCTCGTTCCTCAAATCCCGGGGATACCGCACCTCGATGGTCGGCAAGTGGCACCTGGGATTTACCGAGAAACTGATCGAGGACTACACCGGCGAGTTGCGCGGCGGCCCCGTGGATCGTGGCTTTGAAAGTTACTTCGGGATACGTGCCTCCACGGATATCCCGCCGTATTTCTATATCCGAGGCAACCGGGCTGTACTGCCACCAAGCTCTACCATTGCCGCCAACAACACCCAGGGCTGGACAAGGATACAGGGAGCATTCTGGCGCAAAGGTAAAATCGCTCCCGATCTGAAGCTTGAGGAAGTGCTGCCACGTTTCACCCGTGAAGCAGTATCAGTCATCACCAGGCACACCGAGAAAAAGGATGAAAAACCGCTTTTCCTCTATCTCGCCTACCCTGCGCCGCACACTCCCTGGCTGCCTTCCCAACAGTTCACCGGCAAGAGCAAGGCGGGACTTTACGGTGACTTCATGATGATGGTCGACGCCATGATAGGCAATGTATTAAAAGCACTCGACACCACCGGCATGCGTGAGGACACACTGGTGATCTTCAGTTCTGACAATGGCCCGGTCTGGTATGACCAGGACGTCAAAAAATTCGGACATGATTCATCTGGCGGGTTGCGCGGCATGAAAGCCGACGCCTGGGAAGCCGGGCACCGGATGCCCTTCATTGTGCGCTGGCCGGGCAAGGTTGGTGCCGGAGGCCGCACTGACCACACCATCTGCTTTACCGACCTGTTTGCCACCTTTGCCACAATCTGCGGGAAAAATCTGCCCGATACAGCAGGCCCGGACAGCTTTGACTTCTCACCGGTCCTGCTCGGTATCGGTGCCGCCGGCGAAACCCTGCGACCACCAATCGTGATGGCCGGCGGCGGGGAAACGATGCTCATCCGCGATGGTGACTGGAAACTCATTAATGCTCTCGGTTCCGGCGGCTTCTCAAAGCCAAGGAGAATAAAACCTCAAGCTGGTGAACCGCTGGGCCAGCTTTATAATCTTGCCAAGGACAGAGCCGAGCAAAACAATCTCTACCTGGAGCATCCGGAAATAGTCGCACGACTAAACAAAAAGCTGGATGCAATCCGCAAATCAAAGCGCACCAGGCCCTAGAAAAAATTGGCAACCCCGCAAGGTCAAAAGTCAATAAGCTGCACTCATTGCTGATTTATCTTGATAAACAAACAACCCGCTGATGCCCTTTAGCAACAAAGTCAGAGAATATTTAAAGACCCTGCTTCCCGGGCTCTTGCTGATTCTCACCTGCCCCGGCCTGTGCAATGCACAACGTGCCGGGGAAGGGCTTATGGCCCTTTATGACTTTACCGGGAAGGATGACACGATAATACGGGATCGCTCAGGGGCCGGGCCTGCCTTGGACCTGAAGATTGAGAACCCAAAAGCGGTTTCACGCACTCGTGGAGTCCTCAAGGTCCACGGTGAAACGCAAATTCGATCCCTCAAGCCGGTAACCAGAATCCACAATGCAGTGCGCCAATCCGGTGCAATCACCGTTGAGGCATGGGTGCATCCTGAAAACACCACCCAGTCCGGCCCTGCACGTATCCTCACTATTTCCAAGAACACCACTGAGCGCAACTTCACCCTTGGTCAGGATGGCAATAAGATTGATGCCCGGCTGCGCACCACCCGCACCAGCAAAAACGGCCTGCCTTCAGCTGCATCGAAAAACGGCAGCCTGAAAGCAGAACTGATGCATGTCCTTTATACCCGCACCCGCTCCGGAAGCGCCTCGATCTACATCAACGGTGAACAGGCGGCAAAGACAACTATCGCGGGAAACCCCTCAAACTGGGATGGTTCGTTTCACCTGTTATTGGCTAATGAAGCCTCAAGCAGCCGCCAATGGAAAGGCAGTTATCATCTGGTTGCCCTTTATGGACGCGCCCTCTCCGGCGATGAAATACAGGCCAACTTCAAGGCCGGAGCGGGCGCGGGCAGCGAGGAACTGCTTGCCCGTATGCGTGTTGCTGATCAAGCCAGGCTCTTCCACCGGGAAATTGCCCCC
>CAWVVE010000403.1:0-3161 GCA_963933075.1 uncultured Verrucomicrobiaceae bacterium
GCAATCTCACCATACTGAAATCCATGTGTTCTCTTGGCGATATTTTTACCTATAAAGAACTCCTTAAGAACAGGGATTTTCTCTTTTAAAGCAGCCATATCCTTCATCAAGGCTGCGATTTCCTCATCTGGAACACCTCTTTTGAATTTAAAGTTGAACCCATGGATAAATGTTTTTTGGGCAGAGCTATCCGCATAGGCTGTTTCCTTGATTCCAAGAGCGGCCAAGCTGCTTAACTTGATAAAGTTTCTTCTAGATTTCATTGCTGCTGACATTAAAGGATCGCATGCTGAAATATCAACTCGCCAATCATGGCACAGTGGATTTTGGCCGTAAGACAACGCGAGTGCCATAAACAGGATTTCCTGTTAGCACCTATCAAGGAACTATTCACTGCCCTGTATATACCTGTATGCCATTGAGGATCATCTGGATGGAAATAAGTATGAGCAGCATTCCCATTAATTTCACTGCCGCCCGCAGGCCGCGCCGCCCAATGATCCGCATGATCCCCTTGGAGGAGAGAATACACGCTGCCGTGACACTCCAGGCTATAGCGAGGGCCGCCATCCATGTTCCCATGCGTTCCGGTTCACGACTGGCCATGAGGATTAATGCGGCAATTGCCGAGGGCCCGGCAACAAATGGAATGGCCAACGGTACTATAAAAGGATCCTCCCTCTCAGTATCCGAGCGCAGGCCATGCTGGGGAAACACCATGTTGATGGCAATGAGAAACAACACGACTCCACCACCAATACTGATTGCCGGCTTTTGCAGGCCCAGAATGGAGAGGATATGATTGCCCAGGAAAAGAAACGTCGTGAGGATTCCAAGGGCAATGAAGAGCTCACGTATCATCACCCTCCGCCGGCTTTCCTCAGGAATTCCCCCAAGCACGGAATGGAACAGGGGAATATTGCCTAGCGGGTCCATGATGATAATAAGCATCAGTACAGCTGACCAGAAATCCATAACATCTATTGTGAAGTAAATTGCACCAAAGACAAGCATCGCGTATGCCATATTCCCGCATTACAGGCAGTCATGACCACCAGCCCACCATCCGCCTGGGAAGGAATATTCCCTGACAGCGACTTCAGCTTCAGCTTCGGAGTCCGCCCTGGTGATGCGCGCGCGTTCTTCGCCGAATGCGAGGCACATGATTCCTTGATCCGGCAACGTCAGGAAGCTCTTGAAGAAGCGCCATCATGCCACCTGTTTGAAACTCCTGAGGCAACTCAGGCAGTTGCTGAATCCATTCGATGGGCCGGGCTTGAAGAGGGAACTTGCCTGGAGTTGGCACTGCACTGGGAGCCTGATTTCCTGATTCTCCTTCCCGGTCCCGGGGGAGAATTCCTGTTCAAGGCGGGGGCGGTATGCTTCCCGTCTTCCTGGCGCCCGGAAGAAAAAATCGGTCTGCCACTGCATGCAATCCACGCGCCCGTGCCAACGCTGAATGAAAATCTTGGCACACGGATTGACAAATTCCTCACCAGACTAAGCCCGGGAACATCATGGCAACGATTTAATTGGGGATTAAGCGGATCGCCTGCCCTCAACCAGCACCCAAGGCTCCACAATCGTAATCTCACCGAACCTCTTCAACCCGGGCGGACCTGGATACGTATTGAAGACCAAATCCTCCTCCGCCTTCCCGAAACCGGCGCCGTCCTGTTCGGCATTCGCCTGGTAAACCTAAAATTGGTCGACATCAAGCGACACCCTCAAGTCTGCGCGGGCCTGTATCGCGCCATCAGGACCATGCCCGATAACATCGCCGATTATAAAAGCATCACCCCGATTCGCGCAGACCTGCTTGAATATTTAATGTCCTAAACCCGCTGCCGCATGAGACATAGCCGGCATTTTTATCCAGCCTTCCCATTCCCATCAACGGTCCGCACCATCTTCAGGTGCGGGATTTGGGCCTCAAGGAACTCATCCCCCTCTCGCAGGTAGCCAAACTGAAGATAAAATCCCGCTGCCGAACTCTGGGAATGCAGGTAGGTATTCCGCATTCCCGACCGCTCAGCCTGCCGGAGCAGTTCATGCATCATCGCTGTGCCGACCCCTTGTCCGCGCCATGCTACAAGGACGGCAATCCTGCCTATCTTTCCCTCCCTTGAAATGCGCCCCGCACCAATCGGCAGGCCTTCTGGATTCTCGGCGATTGCATGCAGGCATTCACCATCCCGGCCATCGCGTTCCACTGAGACATCGACTCCCTGTTCAACGACGAAGACTTCACCACGCACCTCAAGAAGGCCTTCAGAATCTGTCGCCCATTGCGCCTGCCTCACACTCCAGACTTTTCCCTCCATAGCACACACTATGCCAGCATACCGGACATCCTCAAGGAAACGGCCGTGATCCGGTCTTCCATTACCCCGTAAAAGAAGCTAGGTTGAATGCCCGGGCCACGCCAAGCTCATGTTCTCCCGTATCATATTTAATTTCAGCATCTGCATACTTGGGCTTATCCAGTCGGTCGATGCGGGAAAAATGCTTTTTACCGACCGTGGAGCCAGGCTTGTCCGGATTGCCAACCTGGACGGTTCAGGCCTGCAAACCCTTATCCCTGCGGCGGGTTCAAACGTCCGCGGGATAGCCATCGATGTCTCCGGCAATAACCTGTTCTATGCCGATAACGGTGCCGACATCATATACCGTGCACGCCTTGATGGTTCGGGCAGGGAAGCCATCATCACCTCCGATCTCGGTTTCCCCGCTGACCTCGCCCTCGACAGGCCTGCCGGCAAACTCTACTGGTGTGACCGTAACAACAACCGTATCGAACGGGCCGATTATAACGGCAGCAGCCGGCAGACTGTAATTGCAACCAACCAGCCCTACTATCTTGACCTCGACACGTTAAATCAAAAGATCTACTGGGGCGACTACTCGGGAGGCAACATTTTCCGTGCAGATCTTCCCGGCGGGACAAATATCCAGACAGTCGTCAGCGGACTTGTCCAGACGCGCGGCGTCAAGGTGGATCCCCGTGGCGGCTATCTCTATTGGTGTGATCGCAATTCCCACAAGGTACAACGCCGGCCCATTAATGACGGACCGATCGAGGACCTTTACACCGGTCTTGATACCCCGCATGGCATGACACTCGATATTCCTGCAGGCAAGGTTTACTGGGTGGACACCGG
>CAWVVE010000404.1:0-3157 GCA_963933075.1 uncultured Verrucomicrobiaceae bacterium
TTAAGTTTACCGCCACTGAAAACCGGCTTGAGGCTGATGCCTTCGAGTGGCTGGATTTTGTTGCCGTTAAATTCCCTCACTGCCTGAATGCCGGCGACATCCACGCAGGTGGCCATAAGGTCAATCAGGTGACCGGGCTGATATTCAATGCTGCCATTAAGTTTTGAGTCAATGCCCTTGGGCCAATAGACCACGAACGGCGAGGATATTCCCCCCTCATGGGCAAAGTGCTTATATTCACGGAAAGGCGTATTGGAAACGTTTGCCCAGCCACGACCCACACCTGTGAAGCTATCCTCCGGGCCGGCCATGGCATCCGGACCATTCTTCACCGGGCGACCATCACGCGTTTGCATTGGAGGCCAGATCTTGGACTGTAATCCATCCCTGCCCAGGGGTTTGTAATCCGTCCGGTAGGGCCTCTTGGACTTGTACCTGCCATAGCCCTCCGCACAGGCCCCATTATCCTGAAGGTAAAAAATCAGGGTGTTATCAAGCATCCCCTGTCGCTCAAGCTCACCCACAATCCGTCCTATTCCCTGGTCCATATTGTCAATCATGGCGGCGTATACTTCCATGTTACGAATATCCCACTGCTTATCGGGTGTCTTTTCCCAGTCATCAGACTGTTTGGATAGTTTTGCATCCTTTTTGATCAACCCCGCTTTCTTGAGCCGGTCAAAGCGCTGGGAGCGGATCTTCTGAAACCCTTCATCATAGACGCCCTTATACTTGGCAATGTCCCCGGGCAAGGCATGCAGCGGCCAATGGGCAGTCGTGTAGGACACATAGAGGAAGGCCGGTTTATCCGGTGACTCCTTGGCGTGTTCCTTAAGGAACATCACCGCATTATCGCTAATGGCATCGGTGTAATAGTAGGTCTTGGGTTGATACCTCTCATCATTGACCGGGGTAATAAACTGGTTACCACGACATAAAGTCGCCGGGTCAAAAAAACTGCCCGCCCCAATGATGGTTCCATAAAACTTCTCAAAACCGCGCTGTAAAGGCCAGTTATCCTTGGGCCCCGGCGGGCGCGTGTGTTTGGTTACGTGCCACTTTCCGCTCATGTAACGGCGATAACCGCCTGAGCTCAGTGCCTCGGCGATAGTTACTACATCACGCCCCAATTCACCACGATACCCCGGCAACCTGTTATCCCCGGTCATCAAGCCGATCCCTGCCTGATGCTGATACATTCCAGTCAGCAGTGATGCCCGCGTCGGACAACAGCGCGAGGTGTTATAAAACTGGGTAAACCGAAGTCCGTTAGCCGCTAATTTATCCAGTTCCGGGGTTTTAACCTCACTGCCATAACAGCCGATGTCCGAGAAACCCATATCATCAGCCATAATGATGACAATATTGGGCTTCTCTGATGCCTGCAGAAAAGCAGGAAAAATAATGAACGTGCCTGCCAGGGCCACCACGGTGACCAGAAGCGATCGTGCTTTTATTGGTTTTCTCATTAGATAATTGGAAATTGATTGAGCCTGCCGCACTTTCGTAGTGTCAGCCTGAAACTTTTGCTAATTTCGCTGCAACTTCGCGCTTGCCAATGAATTTTCCAGGTCGCAACCCGAATCCAACTCCACAACCGCATCCAATCCCCAGCGACCACTGATATAATCCTCTGTCTGTTTCTCAGTAGGCTCATTGAAAAGCACATCGGTATCAGCCAACTCGATGACCTTTCTAAAGAAGAAAGCGGAGAGGGAAGGAATCGAACCAACCAGAGCAGCATAACTACTCTCAACGGTTTTGAAGACCGCGGAGGCCACCAGGCACCCATCACTCTCCTTTTTGGGAAAGAGCCTTATTTTAATGGGTGAGAAGGATTTATCAAATACCCTCTTGCCACTCCCCTATATTTATACCAAAAGCACCGGGCTAAACGCCAGCACGCCACAGTAAGCGCGATCCTTGTCAGTTAACCGTGTGCGAATTTTTTGGGAATCCAGTATCCTTTATCAGGGGAAATTGGCTTCCCGTGTCACCAAACTTCAGCTATCTGCCGCCACTCGTTATTTTCACGCTCTCAGCCGATTGGGGGAAATCCCTCAGGTCACCAGGATAGAGGCGGCGACCTTTACTTGAGGACCTGCCCCTTCGAGGCATCCCCCGCCCCGTCCAGGATCTGCACACTGACCACTGTCCTCTGCGAAGGCAAACGCCATTTCCAGACCACTTCCTTCTTTGGGGTAACCTCGATCACGTGGTGACTGCCCTGGTAAAAACTGATGACCGTGTTGCCGTTGGCAAGGCGATTCATCCCGGTCATGAACCCCATCTTGATCTCCGGTATGTCCTTGCTCTCCAGTTTCCAGACCACCTTGTCATCCTTGTCCACCTCAACCGCCATGGCACCGGCCCCGGTTGAGAAAAGCGTGTTGCCGTTGGCAAGGCGCATGACCGCGTGAGCCTTAGCCAGTTTGACACCGGGGAGGTCCCTGATCACACGCACGACCCTGCCTTGCGGGTCAATCTCCCTGATCTCGTTGTCACATGAGATCATGCACAGGTAATTGCCATTCTCCAGCTTGCGGCACATGCGGAAGCGCATATGCAAATCGTTATTGCGCGTCTTGACCTCCACCTCCCGGACAATCTCGCCTTTTCTGTTAACCTCAAGCAGGCGGGATCGGCCGTTCTGGGCAATGAGCACACTGCCGTCGGGAAGCGGTTGGCAGGTATGGATCTCATCGCGCTTCTCTGAGGACTTCCACTCAAATACCGGCTTGCCTTCCCGGTCATAAATCCTGACACCCATTCGCCAGGCAAAGAGGATTTCCCCGTTGGGCAAAGCCCAGACGTCATTCGGGTTTTGAGTCTTGAAAACCCGCTTAATTTCCCCATCGCTGCCGACCACGCAGACCTCACCCTTGGCGTAATCAGCGAAGACAAAATTATACTTGGGACCATCAACCGTTTCCCCGGAGACCACGGATTGCCCATGCGCAAGAAAACAGACCACCAATGCAAGATAAACCATATTCAGTTTCATAAGAGCCCACCCTTGCACCTTCTTGCTATCCTTTCAGTCAGCAAACGCAGGAATTTCAAGGAGTGATACTTGTATTATGCCCCATCCCGAAGCAATATTAATAACAAATCCCCCCCTATAAAGAACCAAATCATCGGTCCCTTCAGATTTGTC
>CAWVVE010000405.1:0-3157 GCA_963933075.1 uncultured Verrucomicrobiaceae bacterium
ACCGCCCTGTTCAATGGCGGCGTAGGAGCCCTCGGAAAGGTGGGCAATTTCCTTCCAGATGAGGGTGGTGGGGGAGTGGTTGCCACACTGAACCGTATTGATAATGATTTCCTTCCTGACTGCAGCCTTACAGGTGTCAGGGTACTTGATGTCATCCTTATAATCCATGTGTGGCGGGAAGTCGCCGACCAGAAAAATGATCTTCAGTGTATCCTTGCCGGGGGACCATTTGATGTTGTTTACCGCATCGTCCAGTGCCTGGTTGACGGATTCCGGCCCGTCTCCTCCGCCCGCGGCCTGGAAGCCCATGAGGTTCTCGTAGACGCTGTCCAGGTCATCAGTGAGGGAAAAATTCCTGATGATATAATCATCTCCCCGGTCACGGTAGGCGACGAGTCCGATTTTCAGCCTGGGCGAGGGATCAGCATTGGTGAGGTCATTGGCGATGCTCCAGATTTTTTCCTTGGCCCCGGCAATCAGCCCGCCCATGGAACCGGTGGTGTCGAGGACAAAGCAGACTTCAACCGATGGGCGAGCGTCAGTGAGCTTGACTCCAGGGTCTTGTTTTACCTTTGCAGAAGCCGTGGTTGCGGCACAGGCAATGATGAGGGTGTTAATGGCGAGGGGTTTCATGATTTGATGGATTTTCAAGGTGCCTGGACGTTGTTCGCTGAGCGGTAAGGGCGTTACAGCAACCTTGCTTATTTCTTATCATTATTGGTGATCTCGTAGATTGCGCCGTCAATGAGCACTTGCAAATTACCGGCCACCGAAAGCCATTTGGCTATTGTGGCGCTGCGCGAGAGCAGCTTGAAGTAGGCATCACTGCCGAAGTCAATTTTGCGTATCTCTGCCCCGGATTGCTCGGCAGCCTCGGCGTCCACCCAGGCGGCGTTGTTCTGGTAGAAGGTCTTGCCTGCCACCACACGGGTTGCCTGTTGTTCAAAGCGGATCCGGTTGCCATACAGGGATTCTTCATAGGCTGCTTTGCTTGCGTTGGTTATTGAAGCGGATTTCAACCTGGCACTTGAGCGGGCAGCGGCGACTGCAGCACCTCCGGTTTCGCTCTCGGCAAAGCCGTTAAATGCCTTCTTTTCAAATTCCCTGAGGTAGCGCTCAGCGCTCTCCCCGGAGCCAAAACGTGATTCCAATGAATCACGGCCATCGATGGCAAGGGAAGGGGAGGAAATAGGCCGGGCTGACCTTTGTCCCATCGACTGGCGTGCCAGTGGGACGCCGCGGGTTTCCTCATCCTCTATGATCAGGTAGCTTGTGTAGGGGGTCACGATTCCCCAGCGGCGGGCAAGTTTTACAACCTCCTCCTTCAACTCGTCTTTCTCACCATGCAGGCGGATTTCATCAAGCAGGTAACCAACCCGTCTTGTTGCCCAGAGCCTGGGAATAAAACCATGTTTGTCACTGGCTCCGAATTCAGCTTTGTAGGTAAATGTTGCCGATTTCCCTGCCAATGTTCCCTGCAGGGTTACTTGCGGCTTCCCGTCATCGTTTTTCTTTGCTGAATAGCGGCCGAAGACAACGAGTTGGTCGCCCTTGAAGAGGTCCGGCAATTGGCCAGGGTGGCGTTTGCTAAGACGGATCCCCCCCTTTGCCTTTAGTTTTATATTGGCCATCACGGGTTGTGATATCTTGGTGTAGAAGCGGGAGACCTTGTGTTCAATGTCCTCTTCAGGGAGCACGTATTCAGTGACCGCCCGGGTATCCTCGGCGATGCGGTCGAGGAGCTTGGTGTTGATGTCGGTGCCGATGCCAAAGGAGAAAACGCGCACGGTCTTGTCGATCTCGCCGGTTACCTTTGCCAGCCGCTCAAGAATTTTATCGGGACGTGTCTCGCCGATGGTTGGGCGCCCGTCGGTGAGGAAGATGACCTGGAAAGGGCGCGGGATGGCATCTTTGTTTTTGCTGATTTTGGCGTGAGTGACTGCCATCATAAGCGCTTCCTCGATGGCGGTTCCGCCACCGGCCTTGAGGCCGGAAATAAACTCACTGGCCTCGCTGATGTTCTTTTTGCTGGCCGGAGACAACTCCTCGAACAGGGCTTCCGCCTCGGTGGAATAGCGGATGATATCGAAGCGGTCACCTTTGTTAAGGTTGCCGAGGCAGAATTCCAGGGCGGCTTTTGCCTGCTCGAGTTTTTTTACCCGCATTGAGCCTGAAGTATCGACGGCAAAGACAACGTCCTTGGGGACCACTGCGTCATCCTGCCATGCTCCCGGGGATAACAGCATCATGTAGTAGCCTTCTTTGCCGTCTTTCTTGTTCTTGCCACGGTAGGTAAACAATTCCAGGCCAATGGGCTTCCCTTCTTCAGTGCCGGAGGCAAAAAACAACTTAAAGTCTGAGTCGGGAAGCGTGTTATTCTCCTCGAAGCCGACCACGGCCTTGTGCTTTCCCTTGCGGGAGGTGTCGATCTGGTGACTTGGCGAGTAGATCGACTTCAACTCGTGCTTTGAATCAATATCCACCTTGATTGAGACACTCTTGATAGGCCTTGAGGAGAATTTTTCGGTATTCAGCGGATAGATATACTCCGTGATCCTGCCGTCGCGCTTGAGCAGTTGGGTGTATTTTATCTTGATGCGTTTTTCCTTATGCGGCTCGATTGGGAAGATACGCACCTTGAACATGCCCTGGTTGCTGTATTCCATGAGTGCAGGATCCTTGGCCCTGCGGACAATCTCCTCGTAGATGGATCGCGCCTTTTTCGCATCAAGCAGTTCAGCGGCAGTCATCTTGCCGTTAACCTCCATCAGGAACTTGTCGATCTGTGCCCCCTCGGGAATCGGGAAGATGTAGGTTCCCTCAAGGCGTTGACCGGAGGGATTATAGAAGACCTGGTCGATTGAGGTAGTGGCAACCTGTCCGTTGATGGACACGCTGACATGGTGCTCGCGGACTTCCAGCGGCAGGAAACGGTTAATGGGGCGCGGGGGACGCGGGCGCGGCCATGGATGCGGCGGATGCGGGTGTGGCGGCCTGATGTGGTCCGGGATATGGACCGGATGGTCAATAATGATGAATCCGTCGGCTTGCGCAGTCTGCAGGGCAATTCCCGGCGCAAAAAGCGAGAGGATCAAGGCGGTTAGGAGGATGAGGTCTTTGCGCATGGTCTTTAGATAAAAGGGTTCTGAAGAAGGAA
>CAWVVE010000406.1:0-3154 GCA_963933075.1 uncultured Verrucomicrobiaceae bacterium
CATTCCTTTGGATTGAGGTCGGGACTCTCCGAGATGGTCTGGCTGAGCTTGAGAAAGGACTCCATCAGCAGGGGTGAAAGCGTAAGGTGGTCAGCCCGGTTGTCGAAACCGTGCTCGGCACGCTTGTCCTGGGGAAAGGATGCGACACCCTTGAATCCCTCGGGGCGCTGGTTGTCGATGTCCTTGCTCAGCGGTCTGCTGGAGACACGTACCTGTGCGGGCATCTTTTTGCTTTCCGGATGGAAATAATTATCGCGTCGCCGCATGAGCCGCTCATTGAGGCGGAAGATCGGGCGATCAAGTTCAAGCAGATCGACGACGGCGTTGTTGTATTGGAAGCGGTTCATGCGCCGGATCGGCGTGGTTACAAACGGCTGGGTTTTCAGGACCTTCTGCAGCATGGCCTCCAGCTGCACGACCATGAGTTCCTGTTTGGCCTGCGGAAGGGGCGGCTCATCCTCCGGCGGCATTTCGTGCTCCTTCAATACGGCAACCAGGTTCTCGAGCAATTCCGGCCGAGTCAGCAGGTCAGCGTCGGATTTCAGCTCCAGCAGGTTGACCTTGCCCTTAACCTTGCCGTCTTTGCCATGGCACTTGATGCAATGGGCCTTAAATGCTTGATGAAGGGCGGGCGGGGAATCTTCTGCCTGCGAGGACGAAGTGCCGGAAAATAATACCGGGAGGGCAAATAGGCTTACCGCGGAACTTTTGATAAAGCTTGTCATTTTTTTACCGGTTTCCTGGTTGGTTTGCGGACATTGTTTGCCAGTTGCGGGCCGTTGTCCTGTGGCAGGGATTGATGCCAGGCAATGCAGGCCCTGGTGAATTTGGCGACCAGTTCGGCATGTTGCCCGGCAACGTTGCTGGTTTCGCCACGATCATTTACCATGTCGAAGAGTTCCGGCTCATCCCCGTCATACTCACAGAGGAATTTCCACTTGCCGGCCCGGACTGCCAAATCCGGCAGGTCATTGTCGCCGTAAAAGGAGTCCCGGTCAGGCGGGCGGCGGAAATAAATCGGGGCCTTGCGTGAGGCATCCGATTTACCCAGGAGTGTGCCGGGCAATGACTCGCCATCATAGTTTGCTCCCTTGGGATGGGGCGAGCCGGTGATGTCCAGGAGGGTGGGCACCAGGTCAATGGCTGAGAAGACGGAGTCCCGGTTTACATGGTTTTTCCCGATCACCAGGCCGGGCCCCCAGGCAATGAGTGAGGAGCGCACGCCACCCTCATAAAGATGCGTCTTGAAGCCACGGAAAGGCCCGGCGGTACCGGCACCCTTCTCCGGGCCGTTGTCCGAGCAGATGAGCACCAGGGTGTTGTCGCGCAGCTTGGGATCGCCGCTGATCAATTTGAAGAGCTTACCGAGCTGGCGATCCATTGCCTGCAGCACGGAGTGATAAAGGCCGCGCTTGCCGTCCGCCCATTTATCCACCGGCGGCCAGAAGGGGCTGTGCACATCATCAGGCCAGAGATTGATATAGAATGGTTTGTCGGCCTTGAGTGCTTTCCTGATGAATGGAATTGCCTCGTCGACAAACCCGGCGGTGATTTGCGAGCGCTGCATCCAGCGCACGCCCTTGCCCAGCCGCGCTGCATCTTCCCAGATACGACCGGGTTTTTGCGGGTCCTGCCCGGGCTTCAGGGTCAGGGGAAGCAGTTTCGGGCCCATTCCCTCGAAGTTCGTCAGGGACTCTTCAAAGCCGTAACTGGTGATTGCCGGGGCATCGTCCACGTTGCGTTGGCCGCCCATGTGCCACTTGCCGAAGTGGCCGGTGGCATAACCGGCCCGCTTAAGCGAGCGCGGCAGCATCGGCGCCTTTGGGTCGAGCCATTGAGCCATGCCGCGTTTCTCGTTGTGGTCGCGGTTACTCAGGTAAGAGGTGATCTTCCAGCGCTGTGGATAGTGCCCGGTGGAAATTGCCGTGCGCGAGGGCGAGCAGATGGGTGAATTGACGTAAAACTGCTCGAAACGAATGCCCTCCTTTGCCATCCGGTCAATATTCGGCGTATCGGCCAGCTTGTTGCCGAAGCAGGAGAAGTCACCCCAGCCCATGTCATCAATAAAGACGAGCACGATATTCGGCTGCCCTTTGGCAGCGGCAGGAAGTGTTAGTGCCGGCACCAGCAAGACCATGGCCAGGAGTGTGAAGAGACCTTTCATAGTAGGCCTAAGCATTTCGCAGGCGGGCTTCCGGGTCAATGCTTATGGCTGGCAAAGGGCGCAGGTATTGCCAACAAGGTGCCCATGACCGGTAAAGGAGTGCTACGAAGGCAAGGGGAGTTGGACAATTTCCAACTCTTGGGGCATGTGCAAGGGTCAGGGAGCAATGGAAAGGGGAGCAAAAGCGGAAATGTGCCGGCAGGGAAAGGTATTCCTTTGTGTCCTGGGTGCAGGTGCACTTTGGCTGCCCCCCCTGGCAGACGGCCGGGAGTTGCCGGCGGCTGAACCACAGGAGGTGGGTGTCTCCGTCGAGGCAATTCGTAAAATTGATCCCATCATCGAGAAGTTCATCGAGGCACGGCAGGTTGCGGGTGCGATAACGATTGTTGCTCGCCGCGGCAAGGTCATCCATTTCAAGGCCTATGGCATGCAGGACATCGCTGCGCAGAAGCCGATGGCAAAGGACGCCATTTTCCGCTTTTACTCGATGACCAAGGCGGTAGTCAGCGTGGCGGCCATGGTGCTAGTCGAGGAGGGCAGGCTAAAACTCGATGTCCCGGCCTCAAGATACATCCCGGCCATTGGGCGAATGAAATTCAAGGGCAGAAAGCCGCAGCGTGAGATGACCCTGCGCGACCTGTTGCGGCATACGGCCGGGCTGCCCAACAATGCCGCTACGGAGCGCGCCCTGCGCAGGGCGGGGCACCCGTCGCTGGCGGACAGCACGCTGGAGGAAATGATGGGCCACCTTGAAGCCGTTCCGCTCAGCTACGAGCCGGGCAAGGGATGGATCTACAGCTTCGCGGCCGACGTCGTCGGCCGGCTGGTCGAGATAGGCTCCGGCAAGCCGCTGGACCGGGCTCTTGATGAACTTATCTTCAAGCCGCTGGGGATGGTCGATACCGGGTTTTTTGTGCCGCAGGAAAAATGGCACCGCTTTGCCGTCGCCTACGGCAGGGGACTCAAGCCGGTGATTGCTCCACAACCGGG
>CAWVVE010000407.1:0-3138 GCA_963933075.1 uncultured Verrucomicrobiaceae bacterium
TATTGCATGGAGTGCAGCGTGGGGTGGCTATGTTCAATCCATATTTCGCAGGTGCGAAGTTTCTTCAGGGATTCACCCTGTACCAGGATAGCAACGCGTTGCAGGTGGTTGGCCAGCATCACTAGTGATTTTTCTCCTGTCCCGGAATGTTCACCTTTGAGCATTGCGGGGTCGATATGCACCTTCCAGCCCTCGATTATTCGGGTAACGGGGTCGAAACGGACTCCCTTCTCCTGATTGACCGGTTCAGCATTTGTGAAGGCAATGGTGGCAATCAATGTGGCAAGTGCAGTGAGAGGGGATAAACGGGTATTCATAATGTGGGGCTCTATGGCCATTCTTGAGTGATAGATGTTTTCTTGCGGGGCAAGGAACTGGTAATTACCGCCCCTGCTTCTTGAGATGTTTATCAGCAAAGGCAAGATACTGTTTCCAGTCGTATGAGGTTACATCATGTTTGCCGCTGCGAATATGATAGGCAATGCGCCCGTGGACCGGTTTGTCAACGGCGGGCATATTATCTGTGGGCAGTCCCTCGGTTCCAAGGATGCGATAGACCGGGTCGGCTCCTTTAGCTGCCAGAAATTCACCGTGCGGGTCGGCCCAGCGGTCTGCTTCGGCACTGGCCACGTAGAGTGGGCGGGGAGCGACAAGCGCCAGGAGCATATGCTGATCGAAGGGAAGTTGGTCCTCTTTATTGTTGTATTTTTTGAAGTTGTCACAGAACCAGTGAGGAAAGGAAGAGTTGATCCTGTGAATGGTTTCGCCGAAGCGGCGCTTGGAGAGAGCCGCTCCTCCACATCCTGAGTTGTTTGATATTACCAATGCAAAGCGGGTGTCGCTGGCGCCCGCCCACAATGAGGTTTTACCCAGTCGCGAGTGTCCCATAACGGCTACCCGCTTGGCGTCGATTGCGGGTTCATCTTCAAGATGATCGAGCACCCTGCTCAGTCCCCATGCCCAGGCAGCGATTGTGCCCCATTGGCCGGGATCCGGTTTGCCATAATCGGCATGAACACCGTTTTTGAAGTGATCATGAAAGTCGGGATCGACATCGCCGCAATAGACGGTAACAAGAGCATACCCACTCTTGATAATCCCCTGGATGTCCCAGCGTTGCGCGGATTGTCCGCGCTGATCTTCACTTGCCTTGTTGTCTTTTGTCCTGGGAACCCACTCCCCTGTAAGCGCGATGGCGGGGTCCTTGTGGACAGTGTGGTTGCCCCTGAAGTTGTAAGCAAGAAAAGCCGGAACCGCTTCCGAAGCGTTGACTGGACGGACAACCATTAATTGAACCTTGCAGCCTGCGAGGTGAAGGACAGGTTGTGAGAGGATTGCGGTGTCGTTGAGAAAAACCCGGTCAGGAATCTTGCGGGTGACCTTCATGCTCTTCTTGTCAAATGCCGGTGCCTTGCCAAACATCTGGTCCTCAAGCATTGTGAAGATTTCAGCCCGGCGCGCAGGCCAGGATTTGGCGTCCGGAACGCCTTTCAGAGGATCAGGAAGGTCAAGCTCAGGCACTTTGGCCTCATTGTAGTTGAATCCTCCTGGAGCGGCGGTGGAAGCTGTAGCCATGGCGACCATAAATATGCATGCGTGCAGGTGATGTTTCATGTGAGTAACTGAAGGTGCAGGTAAACCAGTGATTGCTGGTTTATTTTCGTTTATCAGGATTCGGCGCAGGAATTATGGGAATACTTGGAACTGGAAACCGCAGGGAATTTCCAGGGGGTGCCTGTTGCGGATCTTCATCGTGTTCAGTTGCCGGCTTGATAATTCCACGGGCAATCTTTTGTTGGTCCATCCATTCGCTGAACGCCCGGGCTCTACGATCCTCGTCAATGCCTTCAGGCCGGGCACCTAGCTCCAGGCCTAATTCAATCTCCTGAATACCGCGCTTGATTGACAGCTTGACGGTGTCGCCGGAGCTCTTGGCACGGATATACTTGGAGAGTTCGAAATAGGCAGGAGCATTATTGTCAAAGGCCTTACCGTCCAGGCGGATGATTTTATCACCCTGGCGCAATCCCGCTTTTGAAGCTGCTGTGCCGGGAAGGACACTGAGGATTTGCACTGCGCGTGCAGGTTGGGGATTAGCTCTATTGTTGAGGAACTGTATGGGTGCGTCCATCATACGAATGCCGATGAAGCCCTCTTTCCTGAGCGTTGAACCGACAATGCCGAACATGGCTGACCTGAGCCGATAACGTACTTCCGGATCGTTGGACTGAAAATACTGGTTGAGTGACTCCTCGAGGATGAGTTCACGGTTTTGTGAAGCGGCTTCCTGGAGTTTTTGCTGCGCTACTTGTCGAATAGGGAAGCTGTCACTGCCAAGCTGGGCAAAAAGAGTGCTGAATTTCTGCTGCTCGTCCGTTACCGGGGCATTTCCCGTGCCGGCATTGAGGTGCTGGGGACAGATCAGGAAGCCGGATACAAGACCGATGAGGGCAAGATGTTGGCAGGAATGCATTACAGAATTCTAAAATCTATCATTGTAGCCTCTCGTGATCAACAGGCAGGGTCGAATGATGTGAATAAAGGCACGTCCTGACCTGCAGGACGTGCCTTTACCGGAGGGTTTGAGTGTCCTTCTAAAGGTATTTTTTATATGACCGCAGTCACTCCCGGGACCGGGCGCTTGTAACGTCCGTTCTTGTCAGGGGCAACCGGCGGGGCGCTATCCCACTTGGGGTCACCATTATCGTAAGGAAATACATCGACCTTGCTGTTCAGGCAGTCATCAAATTTAAGCAACTTGCCCGAGTAGGTTGCCATGCGGCCGAAAACGGCAGTCATGCTGCTCATGGCACCGTTATCGCACTCATTGAATTCCTTATTATTGCGAATGGCATCGATGAATGCGGTTTTATGACGCATCTCTGAGCTTCCCTTGCCCTGGCCGCGGAAAATTTCCTTGCCGTCATTGTCGTAGATTCTTCCTGAATTGATAATCGCATATCCCTTCGACCCGTGTGCATGCTCGGAGACATTGCTAAAGGTGCCCGGAATATGTCGGCAGGAACTGTGCATTCGCACCGAAGGGCCATCCCATTTGGGACCGTAGATATACTCTACCTGATGGTGGTCGAAGGTTTCACCGGTGTCGGGTCCGTTCCTCACTTCGCAACCGCCCTT
>CAWVVE010000408.1:0-3130 GCA_963933075.1 uncultured Verrucomicrobiaceae bacterium
ATTATTATTGGTTATTGAGAAGTTGCAGGCGCAGCAACAGCTGGTCCTGAATTCTCCGGGTTCTTTTTATTACCCTTGGCGGGGGCAGCGGAAGCTTTTCTGGCGGCATCCTGCAAAGCACGCACATAGGCAATGATCGCCCATCGATCAGCGGCCGGGATTGCGCTTCCATAGGCACCCATTCGCGCCCTGCCTATTGTAATGATTTCAAAAAGCTCACCATCCGGCCGGTATTGCGGATTCGCAGGATCAGAAAACTGCGGCATGTGGAGATTGGCAATAGGACGCATGTTGCCAAAATTCGCCAGGGTTCCCTCGCCATCACCGGAAGCTCCATGGCATATGGCACAATAGATGCCAAAGCGCGCCCTGCCGCGGACAAGCAAAGCTTGGTCAACCTCCAACCCTTCTGGCATTCCGTCGCCATAATGATCCCCAATGCGCCCGGAGTTGAAATAACTTCCCGGCAGGCTGAACCCGTCCAGAATGGGGTCGCCATCCTCCACCGGATTTTCAGGAATGCTAAAACCCATGGGCAAAACGCCAGCCACCGGTATACGGGCACCGGCACCGTCGGCAAAGAACGGCGATCTGCTCTGCGCATTAATCCTGTCCTGCCTGTCCATGTCAGGAAAAAGCTCCACCGGGGAATCACTGAACTTATGCCCGCGCAAGCCGAACATGCCCACCACAAGGCAGGCACCGAGAATCATGGCAAGGAAAAGGTAACGCATCGCTGTTTTATATCTCGTCCTCGATCAGTTCAATGCTTTTGCCGCCCAGTTTCTTTAGCAGGGTCTCGGTTTCCTCCTTGGAAAACTGCGGGTCACGTGCCTCGATACAGATAAAAAAGGCATCATCAGAGAAGCGGCTGAATTGCTCACTTGTGAACAGCGGGTGATTCCAGCGTGGCAACCGGTTGAGGATCATGCTGCCGAACAATGCCGTAAAAGCCGAAAAGAGAACCGTAAGCTCGAACATCACCGGAAAGAATGCCGGCAGGGTCGTGATGCTCGCCGGCTTGTCCTGCACATATGTCGGGTAGATGACAACCTGGGTAATGAACTGGAGCAGGAAGGCAGCCAACGTGCCCGTGGCTCCACCAATGAAAACAAACCAGGAAAGCGATGACTTTCCGAGGCCCATGGCCCCGTCCAATCCATGGATCGGGAATGGGGAATGCACATCCCAGCGCTTGAACCCGGCATCACGCACCTTCTCCGCTGCGTGGTAGACATCCCGCGCGCTTGCAAACTCGGCGATATAGCCGTGAACTTTCTTCAGGTTACTCAGGTGATTCTCTAGTTTAAAGTTAACAAGGTAAGGTTTTATTTCTCCTCGCGATTGTTCATTTCATTACCCTCTGCATCGTGGGTGAAAGTTTCAGGAGGCAGGTAATGCGGGTCACTCTCGGGCAGCACTCCCTTGATCTCGGAAATCGCGATAACGGGAAGGAACCTCAGGAAAAGCAGAAACAACCCCAGGAACAGTCCGAAGGTCCCGACAAAAGTCCAGATCTCCACCTTGCTCGGGTGATAGAAATCCCATGCCCCCGGCAGGAAATCCTGCGCGATGGAGGTGACAATGATGACAAAGCGTTCAAACCACATGCCTGCGTTCACGCACATGCAAACCGCCATGACAATCCACAGGTTGTGCCGGCAGTAACGGAACCAGAAAAGCTGGGGAACAATGACGTTACAGGAGAACATGCAAATGTATGCCCAGTTGTAATAACCGGTGGTCCTGTTTTCGAAGGCGGCCCACTCGTACTTGTTGCCGCCATACCAGGCAACAAAGAGCTCCATGATATAGGCGTATCCCACGATTGTTCCCGTCAGCAGGATAATCTTCGCCATGTTGTCGATGTGCTTGTGGGTAATCAGATCCTGCAAGCCGTATATCTTTCGCGCGGGTATCATCAGCGTTAAGACCATCGCGAAACCGCCGAAGATTGCACCGGCTACAAAATAAGGAGGAAAGATCGTGGTATGCCAACCCGGCACAACAGACGTGGCGAAATCGAAGGAAACCACCGAATGAACCGAAAGCACCAGCGGTGTGGAAAGGGCTGCCAACAGAAGGTATGCCATTTCATAGTGACGCCACTGGCGGTTTCCGCCACGCCATCCCAGGGAAAAGAAACCGTAAGCCATTTTCCTGATACCGCTCTTGGCCCGGTCCCGCAGCGTGGCAAGGTCGGGAATCAAGCCGACATACCAGAAAATCACCGAGACCGTGAAATAAGTGGACACGGCAAATACATCCCAAAGCAAAGGCGACTTGAAGTTCTGCCAGATACCGTTGGCATTCGGCACAGGCGCCAAGAACCATACCATCCAAAATCTACCTACATGAATTGCCGGGAAAATACCCGCACAGATAACTGCAAATAGAGTCATCGCCTCTGCGGCACGGTTGACCGAAGTTCGCCACTTCTGACGGGTCAGGAAAAGGATTGCCGAGATAAGGGTGCCGGCATGACCAATCCCAATCCAGAAAACGAAATTCGTAATCGCCCACCCCCAGCCAACAGGGTGATTATTCCCCCAGACTCCAACGCCAGTGGCAACGAGGTATGCCAGGCAATAACCAAGCACACCCATCAGGACAACACACGGCACAAACAAGATCCACCACAGGAAAGGCTGGCGATTCTCGACGATGCCACAAATCCGGTTGGTGACCCAACTTATCGGGCGCTCATTCAACACCAACGGTTCCCGTGCAAGCACAGGTCGTTGAGTGTCAGATGTAGAAGCTTCGGCCATGTTTAAATCTTTAATGGTAAGACCGGAGGGACCCGGTCAAAAATGTCAGTGGAAGTGCTTGGTGACTGTTCCGATCTGTTCGGCTCCAGGCATATCCATGTTTGGATTTTTAATGCGGGCGAGATATGTGGTCCGTTCACGCAGACCGAGGTATTTGAGCATCTCGTAATTTCTTGGGGATGCCTTGGCCTTATTAATCATCGAATCCTTGTCGCCAAGGTCGCCAAAGGTAATTGCATTACATGAGCAGGCGGACTGGCAGGCCACCTTGATCACGCCGTCAGGCACGCGGGTGTCGCCGGAATCGCGCGCAATGCGTTTCTGGTTGATCTTGGCCTCCTGGATACGCTGCACGCAGT
>CAWVVE010000409.1:0-3129 GCA_963933075.1 uncultured Verrucomicrobiaceae bacterium
CAGGGCCCGTTGAGTGATTCGAGGTGTTGCCATGTCCACTACAAGGTGACTGAGACGAGGGGATCAGGGAAGGATCAAACGACAGTCACTATTGAGGAATGGACCGAGCAGGTTGCCTTTGAATGCCATGATGCTGAGGGTGGCATTCGCGTGGTCCCGGAGGGGGCGGAGGTGCAGGCCAGGCTGGCCGCGCACAGGAGTGCCGGGCGGAGGAACTATTATGAATACCACATTGCCGAGAATGAGCAGCTTTACATCCTGGGCTCGGCGGTTATTGAGCCGATCGTGGGGGAGACGTTGCAGATAGCTGACGGGGATAATGACGGGTTTCCGTTCCTGATTTCCGACCAGAGTGAACGTGACACCATGCTCAAGGTCAGCCGCGGCGGGTTAATCCGGATGAGCTTCGGCTTTATCGGTATCGTCATGATGGTGCTTTTGCTCTTTGCCGGTACCGGCTCCTATTCTCCCAGTGACTTTTTGGTGGCAGCCCTGACGGCGCCTGCTTTCCTGGTGTTCAGCACCTTTGTGTTGATGTTCAATGACCTGGTATTTTTGCGCAACCGGGTCAAGCGGGCGCATGCCAACATTGAGGTTTCCCTGAGGAAGCGATTCGACCTGATTCCCAACATGGAATCCGTGGCCAAGAAATATCTGCAGCATGAGCGGGAGGTGCACGAGAACATTGCCGCGTTGCGTTCCATTCTCAGGGGCAAGAAGAAATACAGCGCGGAGGATATTGACTCGGCAATCCGTGCCGAGAGTGCGGTGACCAACCGGATGCTGGTACTTGTTGAGGATTACCCGGAACTCAAGGGCAATGAGATGATGGGTCAGCTTATGGACACCCTGGTCACGGTGGAGAATGAGGTGGCCCTGATGAGCAGCGGCTACAATGACAGTGTTGAGCTCTACCGCACAGGCTTGCAACGCTTCCCCGAGGTCGTGCTTGCCAAGGCTTTCAAGTTCCGGAATGCGGATCTCCTGCGTGCCGAACTCGAGGTGCGCAAGGCGCCGGAGGTCGCGCTTGGAACCTGACAACCGGATGGGTCCAGTCAAGGCACTGTATAAATATTTTTAGCTGCTCGACAACATCAGGGAATTCCTGCAGAATTCAGCATCATGAAAAGTCTTTCACGACGTAACTTCGTACGCACCTCTGCAGCGGCAGCTGTTGCAGCCCCTACAATTATTCCCTCGCACGTACTCGGCAAGGATGCGCCAAGCAACAAGATCACGGTCGGCTTTATCGGCACCGGGGGACATGGAACCGGATGGAACCTGCCGGCTTATCTGGGCAATGCTGATGCGCGGATTCTCGTGACATGTGATGCCGATGAGGGCAGGGCAAGGCATGCCAAGGGAATCGTGGACCAGAATTACGGCAACAAGGACTGTGCCACGACACGCGATTTTCGGGAAGTGCTGGCGCGTGAGGATATTGATGCCGTGATGATTTCCACCCCTGACCACTGGCACACACTGATCAGTGTCATGGCCATGCGCGCCGGCAAGGATGTTCAGTGCGAGAAGCCGACGCTGACCATTGATGAGGGCAAGTTGCTTACCGAGACGGTGAGGAAACACAAGAAGGTATTCCAGACGAGTACCGAGGATCGTGCTGTCCCGGTCTATCACCGCATGGCGGAACTGGTGCGCAACGGCCGTATCGGTAAGCTTGAACGCATCGAGGTGATCCTGCCCAAGCAGCCTAATGGTCCCGGTGATCCCACTCCGCAACCGGTGCCGAAGGGGTTTGATTACGACATGTGGCTGGGGCCCGCTCCGCAGGCTCCCTACACCAAGGACCGGGTGCTGTTCCACTTTCGTTGGATTTCCGATTACTCGGGAGGCATTATCTGTGACTGGGGCACGCACCTCTTTGATACTGCGCAATGGGGCAACGATACCGAGAGGAGCGGTCCTGTAGAGATCGAGGGCACCGGCAACCGCTGGAAAGGAGGGCTCTATGACACGGTCAAGGATTATGACGTGACCTACCGCTATGCCAATGGCGTCACCATGACCTGCAAGCCGGGCAACCCGAGTATTAAATTCATCGGCAGCAAGGGTTGGGTGGGCAATACCGGATGGCGTGCGCCCCTGCAGGCAAGTTCCAAGGAAATCCTGAATTCCAAGATCGGTGCCGGGGAAACGCGACTCTTCACCAACCCCAAGGGTGAGCACCGTAATTTCCTCGACTGCGTGAAGTCACGCAAGGATCCTTATTTCCCGGTCGATATCGGTCACAGGGTGTCGACGGTCTGTCACCTCGCTAACATTGCCATTGACCGCGGCGTGAAATTAAAGTGGGACCCGGAGAAGGAGGTGTTTGAGGGCGATGACAAGGCCAATGCGATGTGCAGGATCCGCCCCGGGCGCGGAGAGTGGAAACTGGCGTAATTTCCCCGGGAAGATTATCCCGGGTATCCTGTCCGCCAATTGCGCGCGGAATGTGACTCGGCACACACGGGGACTGAGTGCGGCAATTTACACATACAGATCGATTCAGCTTTAATGACATTTTCCAATGTGGGCGCTGAATGGCGCTGAATGATAAATGCCGGAAAAGATCAACGCTGATGAGGATGTTCAGTAAATGTGTCCGGGGTGCATTCCCAACCGGATGTTTCATTCTGTTGATTCTTTTGACACCCGGTTGTTTCGACATGCTGCAACGACCGGTGATGCTCTCGCGAGTCGACCACCCACTCGGTTTTGAACGGGACATCAAGGCAATCATGGAGAGATTTTGCCTAGATTGCCACGGGGTGAAGAACAGGGAGGCCGGGCTGGACCTGCGAACTCTCCGGTCCAGCCTCTCCGGAGGGGAAAGCGGGCCGGCCATTGTGCCCGGTGATCCGCAACAAAGCATGCTTTTTCACATGGTGAAGGATGGGCACATGCCACCGGAGGGGAAACGGCCGGGGGCATACCAACTCCGGAGGTTGCGGCAATGGATCGCATCGGGAGCGCATCCTTGAGCAGGGAACGTCGGGAAATTATTAAGTTCCGTTGACCTTGTCGAATGAAAGGTGGACACTTTAAAGGGTAAACCACTCCATCAACCGATCATGACCATGAAGGACACTTCTTTTGAACTTGAAGCAGGGGAATCTTCCGCAGACC
>CAWVVE010000410.1:0-3088 GCA_963933075.1 uncultured Verrucomicrobiaceae bacterium
CGAGGCGGGAGGGCAGGGACAGGGCATCGAGAGGTTACGCGGTAACGCCTTTCGGATCACCGGGTCGAATGCAGCGATTGGCGGGATTGTTCTCGCGCCGAAGGAGAACTTTATCATTACCCCGCGCTTCAAGGCCCTCAAGCGGCTTACCACGGCGAAGAATTTCTTCTGGCACGTGAAGCAATTCGGAACCCCGGAAAATGCCGGGCAACTGGTGGGAGGAAACAGCTACCGCATCAACTTCAACAGGATTCGCCTGGTGAAGCCGGGAGCGCAGTGGTGCTTCCTTGATAAAGGTGGCCCCGCCCCGGAAGGCTGGTACAAGCCGGAGTTTGATGATGCCGGCTGGAAAAAGGGCAGCGGTGAACTCGGTCGCGGGGATTCACCTGCAACCCTGGTTGATATCGCCTCGGACAACGTCAATACGGACAATGTCAACACGATCATTTACAACACCGCGTATTTTCGCCGCAATTTCTATAGCGGAGACCCCGATCTTTACGAGAGCCTGCATATGGCCTGCAAGGCGGATGACGGCGTGATTGTTTACCTCAACGGGACGGTGATCCTGCGCCGAAACATGCCGGATGGGCAGGTGGACTATGAGACTGCCGCGTTGGAACCGGTGGTGGGTGTCGATGAGGAGGTTTTCTTCAGCAGCGACATCTCAGGCTTCAAGAATCTCCTGCAACCCGGGGGGGGAAACGTGATTGCCGCCGAGGTACACCAAGCGCGGTCCAGCAATGACCCGATTTTCTTTGAGCACGGGATTGACCTTTCCTTTGACCTGGCACTTTTCGCCAATGCTGTTGATGAGGGGGGCAAACCACCGGTTGTTGTCCTGACCGGTCTTGACGACAGGGTTTATGATGCGGATGAGCAGTTGGAGATAGGGGTTGATGCTATCGGTAGCTCAGAAAAAGATGCAGCGTTTCTTCCCTGGCACCGCGGTTATATCCTCAAGACCATCCTGTCTGTTGACGGTGAGCAGGTGGGGCAGGCGGATGATTTTTCATTGCAGGTGAACCTTGCCAATATCCTGGCGAACCGGGACAAGGATTCTTCTATTGTGAGACTGGTTGCCAGCGCTACCGATCAACAGGGCAGGACAAGCTCAGTGACCCGGGCGATCCGTGTCGTCGACAACAAGCCGCCGACGGTCAGCATCGAGATCACCAATGATCGTTATTGTTTTCAGCTGCTCGGTGAGGAATTTTCTCCGCAAAATCCCAGCTCGTATACCTGGATGTCGAAGAATCTTCCCTCAGTGGTAAAGGAGGGCAATGCCATCGGGATCACGGTCAGTGCCGAGGATGTGGGCGGCGAGATTGCCGCGGTGCGCTTTCGCTATAAGTCCTGCGACACGCCGTTTAGCCTGGACCCGGTCCTTATTGCCGAGTTTACCGAGGCTCCCTATACCATCGAGATTTCCAACCTGCACCGCGGGACCCACAACGTTTACGTGGAGGTGGAGGATAATGAGGGGGCTGTGACCACCGAGAGGGTCAAGTTTATGGGGGCACTGATCCCGGAGCTTGATGCGCAGCAACTGGATGACGGTCGGGTTGAGTTTTCCTGGGAGGGTGACCTTGAGAGTATCAAGTTTCAGCGTTCCACTGACCTCAGGACATGGAGTGATGTGCCTGACGCGCAGAACCCGTATCAAACCCAGGTGGCTGCGGTTGGGACCTATTACCGCCTGACATACGACCTGCTTGAGGCGACCCGTCCCGAGTCTGCAGGGCAGTTGGGAATCACCAATGAGCTGGGAATGGTTTGCATGGCTTATAACCACGCGCGCTTCGTGATTGAGGACCCGGTTTCCGCCTCATCATTCACCCTGGCCTCAGGCAGCGGCGAGAATGTTTCCCTGGATAATTTTGCAGGGGATAATCCGTCCCCGGTGGTGCTGCTCTTCTACAGCGGTCAGCAATGCCCGATGTGCCTTGAGCAACTTAGTGCATTCAATGTTGCCTATGAGCAGTTCAAGGCTGCCGGCATTGAGGTGGTGGCGATCAGCCCTGATTCCTCTGCAAGCCTTGCCCGGGTCCAGAAAAATTATCAGTTTCCGCTGCTCTCCGATACGGACGGATCGGTGTCCAGGTCCTACGGAATAGTGGATGAAAATGGTGATGCTTCACATGGAGTTGCCGTTGTCGACCAGAGGGGTGAGTTGTTCTGGCTGGCGGTTACCGATCTTCCATTTATGTCTGTTGGGGATGTCTATGCCGTGGCCTTCAACAGGTATGTGCAACCCAAAGAGTAAATTAGCAGCGAAGGTGATTCATTGTTGAAATATCCGGTTGATGTGAAATCTTCACGGGTAGGGCAATATTCAATGACAGGAGCTGTTCATTTAGTTATTCTTTCATGACGATGTCAAAAGGATATCAACTGGCCATTATCCTCACCCTGCCGGTATTACTGCTGGCCAGACCGGCTTCCGGTGAGGAGATTTCCTTTAACCGGGATATCCGCCCGATCCTCTCGGAGAACTGTTTCCATTGCCACGGCCCGGCGGAGAAGGGCAGGAAGGCAAAGCTGCGCCTGGATGAGCCGGGTAGTGCGTATGCCGAGCGTGACGGGGTGCGGGCGATTGTGCCGGGTGAGTTGCAGGCAAGCGAACTGGTTTTTCGAATCAGGGCGACCGATCCTGATGAGGTGATGCCCCCGGGGGATTCGCATTATAAGCTCAGTGAAAAACAGAAGGCTCTACTTGAGGAATGGATCAAGGGAGGTGCCCAATACCAGGGGCATTGGGCCTATTCGCCACTTGTGGCGGAAGCGCCTGGTGCCATCCGGGATATCGTTGATACCGGTATTTTCCGCAGGTTGGAGCGGGCAGGGCTCAAGATGTCGCCGCCGGCAAACCGGGAAGTTTTAATCCGTCGCCTTTCCCTCGACCTGCGAGGTCTTCCACCATCTGCCGGGGAGGTAAAGCAATTCCTGGCGGATCAATCCCCTTCAGCATGGGAGTCACTTGTCGATCGAATGCTGGCATCAGCACAGTGTGCGGAACGGTTGACCCTGGACTGGCTGGATACCGCCCGCTATGCCGATACCAACGGCTATTCCATCGATGATCACC
>CAWVVE010000411.1:0-3086 GCA_963933075.1 uncultured Verrucomicrobiaceae bacterium
TTGCCGCTCTGCAAACCGGGCGCAATGTGGTTGCCGTTCATGTCAAGCATGGCAGCGGTGGGCAGTTTTTCGACCTGAAGCTTGAGGTGGTCGCCAAGCAGAAAGGCGCGCTCGACATTGCCAAGCTTACCCGTACCCGCGGCAAGGAGGTGTTCACCGACGAGCAGGTGCGTACCTATCGCAAGTTTGTCAACGCTCTCAAGAAACTCAAGGTCCAGCCACCCGCCGGCAAGATGCAGGCAATGGTGGTCAAGGAGAGTGGCACAAATGCCGCGCAACTCCATGTGCATATCCGTGGCAATGCCAACGCCAAGGGGGAGCCGGTGCAACCGTCTTTTCCCACGATTTTCGGTGATACGGAGGTTAAGATTCCCGCCCCGAAGCCGGGACAGAAGACCACCGGGCGCCGCCGGGTGCTTGCGGAGTGGATGACCGATAAGCACAACCGCCGCACCTCCCGGGTTGCCGTTAACCGGGTCTGGCAACAGCATTTCGGTAATGGGCTTTGCCCGACTTCGAGTGATTTCGGTTATTTCGGCATGGAGCCCACACACCCTGATTTACTGGATTGGCTGGCCACCGAGTTTGTGCGTCGCGACTGGAGTGTTAAGGAGCTGCAGCGCATTATCATGAACTCGATGACATACCGCATGTCTTCCCGTGCGCAACCAGCTGCGCTTGCCAAGGATCCCCAGAACAACCTGTTATGGCGATTTAACATGCGCAGGCTCAGTGCAGAGGAGATTCGTGATAACGTGTTGGCTGCCGCCGGAAGGTTGAATCTCAAGATGGGGGGGCCGAGTTTCTTCTCCAAGCTTGACGAGGCGGTACTGGCAACCTCATCGACCAAGGGAGGCAAGTGGGGCAACTCGTCGCCTGAGGAGCAGAATCGCCGGGCGGTCTATATCAAGATCAAGCGGTCGCTCAAGGATCCCATGCTTACCGGGTTTGACTTTGCGGATACTGATGCGCCGTGTGCGCAGCGCTTTACCACCACCGTTCCAACGCAGGCCCTGAATATGCTCAACAGCAATTTTCTCAATGAACAGGCAGCCCATTTTGCGGCCCGCCTGAAGCAGGATGCCGGGGATGATCTCGAGGCTCAACTGAAGCGGGGACTGGAAATTGTAACCGCTCGCCCTGCGGATTCGAAGTCCCTGGCCATTGCCAGGGAAATGGCGCAGAAGCTGCAAAAAGATCACGGGCTCAATGTCGAGCAGGTGCTGGAGCGCTTTTGCCTTGTGGCCCTTAACATGAATGAGTTCATGTTTATTGATTAACCGCGCTCGCCTGCAACCAGATTCCTTATTCAACTAGAAAATTAGCTGTTATGAAAATACCACGTAATACTTTTTGCGGACAAACCCAGCGCCGTGAGTTCCTGCATACCGTCGGGGGAGGGTTTACCTCTCTGGCACTTACCGGGATGCTGGCAAGGGACGGATTCTTCGGGCAAAGCGCAGTTGCCGCCCCGGCAAATTTGCCGGGGCCGAAGCTGCAACCCTTACCGGGCAAGGCCAAGTCGGTCATTTTCCTCTTCATGTATGGCGGGCCGAGTCACATGGACACCTTTGATTACAAGCCGGAGCTTTACCCGCTGGACGGCAAGACCATCGATGTCAAGACCTTCGGCCGCGGTGGCAGGAAGACCAAGGGGCGCGTGGTCGGGCCGAAGTGGGCGTTCAAGCCATACGGAAAGTGCGGCAAGATGGTCTCCGATCTATTTCCTCACCTCGGGGGATGTGTAGATGACATGGCCTTTATCCATTCAATGACCGCTGATTCTCCGATTCATGGGTCGGCAATGCTGATGATGAACAGCGGATCGGTGATCAGTGGCAAGCCTTCCCTTGGTTCCTGGGTGAATTATGGGCTTGGCACGGGCAATGACAACCTGCCTGGTTATGTCGTCATGCTTGATGGCAAAGGCGGCCCGATCTCGGGAGCCAAGAACTGGACCTCAGGTTATATGCCCGCCAGCTATCAGGGAACAGTTTTCCGCTCGCAGGGTGACCCTATCCTCAACCTGCAGCATGCAAAGGGGATGAAGGCAAATGAGCAACGCCAGGTGATCACTTCCCTCAACCAGCTCAATGCGCAGCACCTTGCCGGACGGGAGGACAATAGCAACCTGAGTGCCCGCATAGCCAGCTACGAGCTTGCCTACAAAATGCAATCCGCAGCACCGGAGGCCATTGACGTCAATGCCGAGCCGCAGCACGTCAAGGACCTCTATGGCCTGGACGGCTCACGTACTGATGATTTTGCGCGCAAGTGTATTCTTGCTCGCCGTTTGGTTGAGCGAGACGTGCGGTTCATCCAGATTTATTCAGGGGGTGCGCACAATGACGCGAACTGGGATGCGCATGGCAACCTTGAAAAGAATCACAACTATCATGCCGGCAACACCGACAAGCCGATAGCCGGCCTGTTGAAAGACCTCAAGCAGCGTGGCTTGCTTGATGAAACGCTGGTTGTGTGGGGTGGTGAATTTGGCCGTCAACCCACTGCGGAGTATGCCAAGGGCACCGGCAGGGATCATAACGCCTATGGTTTCACCATGTGGATGGCCGGTGGCGGCATCAAGGGCGGGGTCAGCGTTGGGCAGACAGACGAGTTGGGCAGCAAGGCGGTGGAAAACCGGTATCATGTGAGGAACCTGCATGCCACCGTGCTGCAGTTGATGGGGCTCGACCCCAATAACCTCAGTTATTTCTATGGTGGGCTCAATCAGAAGCTTGTCGGGGTTGAAGGTGCTGAGTCGATTAACCAGATCATTGCATAGCAGTGCGGCGGATTATTCCAATGTGCTGAATGTGCCACTAGTGGAGGGAGGCCCGGCGTGAGTTTGCCCTCTTTGGCAGGCAGCGGTTTGTCGCGTCGCCGTCGCTATTTGGTTGGCGTTTCAGGGGGGCGTGATTCGGTTGCACTTTTGCACTGGTTACTGGGGGAAGGCTGCCGGAATCTCATTGTCTGTCATCTCAATCACGGCTTGCGCGGTCGTGATTCCGGTGCTGATGCCGCCTTCGTAAGGCGCCTGGCAAAGTCCCATGACCTCGCCTTCGATACGGAGAAGACACCGGTGA
>CAWVVE010000412.1:0-3086 GCA_963933075.1 uncultured Verrucomicrobiaceae bacterium
CACTATATTGAAAATGACAAATCACTGATGTAATCAGTAAAAAAAATGTAATTCCCTGCTTAAAAAGTGCTTACAATTCTATTTAGAAGCATTGCCAATCCGGTTTTCCTGCGAAAACCTCCTTGTAATAATCCACGTGCTGCAAGCAGGAAGCCGCCGCATCATCAATGAGTATTTTCACTTCCGGGTGCATTTGCAGCGCACTGGCAGGAACCATGGCGCTCACGGGTCCTTCAATTGCCCTTGCGATAATTTCAGCCTTGGCCTCACCAAAGGCAAAAAGCAGGATTTGGCGGCATTCCATGATCGTCGCAACCCCCATGGTGATGCAATGCCGGGGAACCTCCTCAATACTTTCGAAAAAGCGGGCATTATCTTCACAGGTTTTGCCGGTAAGGGTCTTGATCCGTGTTCGTGATCCCAACGAGGAACCGGGTTCATTAAAGCCAATATGTCCATCAGTCCCAAGCCCGAGTATTTGCAGGTCAATACCTCCGCAATCCAGTATTGCCTGCTCGTAAGCCTTACAATGCTCACTGACATCAACAGCCAGTCCGTCAGGCACATGGGTCCTGTCAGCCTCAATGTTAATGTCCTTGAACAACTCCTGCTCCATAAAATAGCGATATGAGCAGGGGTGATCGCCCGGCAGGCCGATATATTCATCAAGGTTGAAGCTGGTAACCCTGGAAAAATCCACTTCCCCTCCCAGGTTCATGCGCACCAACTCCCTGTATAAAGGCAGGGGGGTGCTTCCGGTCGCAAGGCCAAGCACCGCGTCGGACTTGCCATTCAGCAATTTTCCGATAATACGCGCACCTGCCGCTGCGCAATCCCCGGGGCTCGGTTGAATGATAACTTCCATTGAAAAAACCTCTCTCAGAAAAAGTCAGTTCGAATAATAACGTTTAAGCTTGGATTTCACTTCCTCACCAAACTTATTGATATATTCCATTACGTAATTGGCCAGGTCAATGGACTCATCTTGAACCAGTGGAGTAAGGTCCATTGCAAAGGTCACCTGCTCAATCTTGTCACGGGCCTTGGCATAAAAGAAAGTCGCATTGGCATATCTCCTCCCCACCGCGGCACGATCATAGCGTTTTCCCCCGGTAATCTGGCTGTCATAGACACCGACCAGGGCATTGGCCAGATTCTCCCGCTCACTGACATCCATCACTACCTTGTCCTCGTCAGGCAGCCAGTCAAGATCCCTCCACACTTCACAGCCGTAAACCCGCTTCGGGCGACATTCCGGGGCAAGGAGATGAATCGCACGAACCACCCCCTGCAGGACAGCGATATGAGTGGAATGCTTGTCCGCAGGATTATGTGTATAGATAACTTCAGGCCTGGCCTGCTGCAGGATTTGCACAAGGTCATCCTTGAGGATTGCCACGCCGGTAGGTTCCTTGATCAACGGGCTGGGCAGGCACAGCTGAACCATCGCCCCGTATTTTCCCACCATTGCCGCCTGACGCTGTTCCTCCTTGCGGATGGCAACCATTTCAAGGTCGGTATATTTGGCATACGGGCCAACGCGCGAACTGCCGGCACCATCGGTGCAGGTCACCCCGGAAAACCATTGCCCTGACTCCCCGTAGCATTGGGCAATCCCGTGGTAAGCCATGATCTCAATGTCATCCGGATGTGCCCCTATCGCCAAGTGGCTGGTTCTACCAAGTGCCTCACCAATCTCCATGCCGTCCGGCACAAAGCAATCGACGGCCGACTTAATGGAGGCATTCTCATGCCGCTTCACGAATTCTTGGATCATATTCCGAGTTCCTTTTTTACCATGATAAATTTCTCCACCGCAAGTTCAAGGTCAGTTCTCTTGAGTGCCGCCGACAACTGGCAACGAATTCGCGCCATCCCCTTCGGGACAACAGGATAACTGAAGGCAACCACGTAAATCCCCTCCTCAAGCAACCGTTCTGCCATGAGGCCGGCGAGCCTTGCATCACCGAGCATTACCGGGACAATCGGGTGTTCCCCGGGCACCAGATCAAATCCTGCAGACTCCATGGCTTCACGGAAAAAAACGGTATTCTCCCACAGTCGGCGGCGTAACTCGCCGGACCGGGCGACCAGGTCAATAGCCTTGAGGGAAGCTGCCGCAATGGCAGGAGCCAGGGTATTGGAAAACAGATAAGGCCGTGAACGTTGCCGGAGCATCTCAATGATCTCCCTGCGAGCACTTGTATAGCCGCCACTTGCCCCTCCTAGAGCCTTGCCGAGGGTTCCCGTGATCACGTCAACACGCCCGCCCACGCCACAGTGCTCATGGGACCCCCTCCCGTTCTCGCCCAGAAAACCCACCGCATGGGAATCGTCCACCATCACGCTCGCGCCGTTTTTTTCTGCAAGGTCACAAATGCCGGCTAGGTCGGCAATTGTCCCGTCCATGGAGAACACTCCGTCAGTGGCAATCATCACGTGGCGCGCACCCGCCTCCAGTGCCTCGGACAACTTTTCATCAAGGCTGCCAAGGTCATTGTTTGCATAACGATACCTTGCGGCCTTGCACAACCTGATACCATCAATGACGCTGGCATGGTTGAGCTCATCACTGATAATCGCGTCCTCCGCGCCCAGCAGCGCCTCAAACAATCCGCCGTTGGCATCAAAGCATGAACTGTAGAGAATGGTGTCCTCGGTGCCGAGAAAATCCGAAATCCCCTCCTCCAGTTGCTTGTGGACCTGCTGGGTCCCGCAGATGAAGCGGACCGAAGCCATGCCATAGCCCCACTTCTCGAGTGCCTGCTTTGCGGCAGTGATAATTTCCGGGTGATTGGCAAGGCCGAGGTAATTATTGGCACAAAGGTTCAGCGCTCCCTCAGCACCCGGCACATTGATGCGCCCGGACTGCGGAGTGGTAATCACCCGCTCGTTCTTGTAGAGCCCGCTTTCCCTGATACGTCCAAGCGTATCAACAACCCTCTCAAGCAATGATCCAGACACAGGAGCATTGATAACCGGGAAGAACAAAATGCCAAAGGGGAATTCAATGCCAATCGGACATTACGAAGCATGCCGGCTCCATTTAATCCATTTATTGGCAACAATGGCGCAGGCAAGCCCCC
>CAWVVE010000413.1:0-3069 GCA_963933075.1 uncultured Verrucomicrobiaceae bacterium
ATGCCTACCTGTTCCTCAAGGCACGCTCACCGGAAGTTGACAAAGTCCCGCCGGTACAGATTGACTTGGATTTCCTCGACACCAGCGGTTTCGTGATCCTGCCGGTTGCCACGTCCCCTGTCCCGATTGATGCACAACCGGAATTCGGCGATCCCCATAAGGCTAAAAATCTGGAAATTATCCAGATCCTTGATGAACGCAAAGCTCAGGAAGGCAAAATCGAGGTCGAGGTCAAGGTAACAGCCAGCGGTCTCATTCCAGGCCTGCGACACCTTTTAAGTTTCCCTTCCCAGGGCTTTAAGTTCATGGGGGCATCCGGGGGAGAGCTCTCGATTCAGCAACTCGATGCTGAAGCGCCGACGGCGGCGGCAATCAGCGAACGCAACTGGATGCTGACCTTCACAGCCGTTGAATCCGCAATCCAACCAGAGGAATTCATCTTTCCCAAGCCATTACTCGAAGATAGCGAAATCGTCTACCAGCGTTATGAGGATGCGGACCTTGTCGTAACCACCCAAATCACTCCGCTCAAGGCAAGTTACGGAAAAAAAAGCTATGGACTTACATTGATTATGGCGGCAGGAATCCTGATCCTGGGTGTTATTATTCTGCTGATGGTCTTTCGCAAGAAGGCATCTGGACCTGCTATAACCGGGCAGGAAAACCGCTACACCATCCCGAATGAACTCACCCCATTTACTGTAATTGGACTGTTGCACAAGATGCGTGATGAGGATTCCCTTGCCTCCGATATTCATCCGCAGCTCAAGCAGGCAATAGAAAAAATTGAGCGCTACTATTTTGAGCGCAGCGAAGGCGACCCGCCGGATCTAAGGGCCCTCGCCGAAAAATGGGTAGCTCTGGCAGCCTGATCAGGTCACCAACTCTTTACCCGGAGCAACACACCGGCAGTTCGACCGGGGAGAATCCTGGTGAACCGTTGCCGGGCTAGACTTCCACGCTCGCCACTGCCATTGCCGACATTCCTTCCCCCCGACCGACAAAACCCATGCCCTCGCTGGTCGTGGCCTTGATGCCAACCTGGCTGATACTAACGCCTAAAACGCCGGCAATATTTTCCTTCATCGCCGGAACGTGCGGCAGTATTTTCGGAGCTTCTGCGATTAAAGTTGCATCCAGATTAATTACCGCTGCCTGCCTCTCGGCAATAATCCCTGCCACCTTGCTGAGAATCTCGATACTGCTGATCCCCTTGATCGACGGATCCGATGGAGGAAAATAATGGCCTATATCCGGTTCTCCAAGTGCTCCGAGAAGTGCATCCGCGATAGCATGGCAGAGAACATCAGCATCCGAATGTCCCTCAAGTCCTTGCGAATGGGGAATATCCACGCCGCCAAGGATGAGCTTCCTACCGGCTACCAGACGGTGCACGTCATATCCAATGCCTGATCGTGTTGCCATTTTTCTTTTTTATCGAGCAAGGGTTCCTTGCAACGGCAACTTGCCGTTCCATGCACAGATTGAAAGCTTACTGGGATCAATCGGACTCGCCACCATTTCAACACACCCCCCGGCAGCCTCAACCAGCAGCCTGCCCGCCGCAATGTCCCAAAGGCTGATGACCTCTTCAATATACGCATCCAGCCGACCGCAGGCAATATACGCCATGGCCAATGCGGCACTGCCCATCATGCGCGACTTGCGCACCTGGCTGGCAATCTCCCGGTAGCGCTCAAACCCTGCCTCCATTGAGGCCTTGGTCTTTGAAAAACCCACGGTAACCACTGCCTCTGCCATCTCCTGACGCCCGCTCGTCGTAATCGGTTTACCATTTAGCATCGGTGTGCCTTCAGCCTCTATGGTCCACAACTCGTTCATCATCGGGTCATAGATAACACCCAGCATCCAGTCGTCACCTACGCCATGCCGCAAAGCGATTGAAACACAAAAATGCGGGATGCCGAAAAAATAATTAACCGTGCCGTCAATGGGGTCCACCACCCACTGAAACTGGCTATTCTCCACCCCGGCATTGCCCTCTTCGCCCACGATCTTGTGGTCGGGGAACCTATCCAGTATAATTCCGGTAATCAATTCCTGGCAACGAACATCAAGATGAAGCTTGATGTCATGATCCTCAAAGGTTTCCACCTCCTGATCATTACCGTAGTGATCACGCAATAGCTTGCCGGCTGCTCTTGCAGCTTCCTCGGCGATATCTGAGAATTCTTTCATCAACTTTGTATTTTGGCAGCGGAACATTGCATTGCATCAAGGATTGCGCCGGCCACAACTTGCTTTAACTGCCTGCTGATGACCTCCTCTGAGCCATCCGCTCCGAGGATTATCACCTCATTGTATTCACTATCAAAGCCGATATCACTGCGCGACACATCATTGGCCACCATGAGGTCACAGCCCTTGCCCTTCATTTTCTCAAGCGCGTTCCCCCGCAGGTTTTCTGTCTCAGCGGCAAACCCGACCAACAGCCCCTTAAAATTAAATTCACCCCGCACCGCGGCAAGGATATCGCGGGTTTTGCCAAACTCAATAACAAGGTCGCCGTCAATCTTCTTTATCTTTCCTGGCGCCGTATGGAGAGGAGTATAATCAGCAACCGCTGCCGACATGACAGCGGCGTCAAAGCCATGAATGTTTTGTGCGACGGCACCAAACATCTCATCAGCGCTTTCCACTGACACCTTCCGGCAACCTTCCGGCGGTGCGATTGCCACCGGGCCACTCACCAGCAACACTTCATGGCCACGGGCATGTGCCTCTTCAGCAAGCGCATAACCCATCCTGCCAGAGGAACGATTGGAGATATAACGCACCGGGTCAATCGCCTCACGGGTTGGTCCCGCTGTAATCAGGATGCGCACTCGTTAAGTTCCTGCCAAAAGTTTTCCGACCTCCTCGACGATGCCCTCAACCGGCCACATGCGGCCAAGGCCTTCATATCCGCAGGCCAGCATTCCCTCCTCAGGGCCAATCATCCTGACCCCGCGCGCAAGCAACTTCTCCGTATTCTCACGTGTCGCGGGATGCTCCCACATCTTGCCGTTCATTGCCGGCGCCATGAGAACCGGCGCTCGGGTTGCCAGA
>CAWVVE010000414.1:0-3063 GCA_963933075.1 uncultured Verrucomicrobiaceae bacterium
GTAAAGATCTCCAGGACCTCCCCCCGCCACTCCCGGGTTGCCCCTCCCTGATACCCTCAGGCGCTGGCCTTTTTCAACTCCCTTCGGGATTCTCACCTTTAATTTTTCGCGCCCTCCGCCATCAGGACGTGAAAGGGTAATTTCGCGCACCGAACCGTTATTCACCTCGTCGAGGCTGACGAGTATCTGTCCCTCAATGTCGCTGCCGCGCCTTGGGGAAGGAACACCACCTGCCATTGACCCGCCAAAGCTGCCCCCGCCACGGGAATGACCCCCACCTCCGAAAAAAGCATCAAAGAAATCGCTGAAGCCCGTCCCACCAAAGTCAAAGCCTGCAACCCCGGGACCCCCGCCGCCAAAGTCAAAGCCGGGGGGCGGCGTGAACCCCCCGCTCCTGCCGTCCCAGTTTGCGCCAAGCCGGTCATACTTTCGGCGCTTGTCCGGATCATTAAGTACCTCGTAAGCCTCGTTGATCTTCTTGAACTTCTCCTCCGCGTCCCCCTGATCCTCGGCAACGTCCGGGTGATACTTCCGCGCCAGCCTGCGAAAAGCCTTCTTCAGCTCAGCCTGTGAGGCATCCTTTGGGACACCCAACAGCTCATAATAATCCTGAAACTCCATTCTGTTCGCTATACCTGCTTCATTACTCCCCGCCCACGGGGGAAAGAGACCTTAGACTCCTTGTCGTCCCGAAGCAACGCGCGCCCCGCACCGGCTAAATAAAGCCGGACACGAAGCGCGCGTTTCTCTCTATTGAACAGCCGGAAATCAATCCGGCCGCTGGTTCCCACTTTACTAAGTCCTAGGAAACCTTCACCTCAATCTGCTTGGGCTTGGGCTGCTCGACCTTCGACAAAGTGACACTGAGCAGTCCGTTCTTGAACTCGGCCTTCACCGTGTCCGCCTCGGCATCTTCCGGAATGCGGAAACTGCGCTTGAAGCTTCCATAACACCGCTCCGTGCGATGCACCTGCCCCTTGTGTTCCCCGCTGTTGCTCCTGCGCTCGCCGCACAGTGAAAGGATGCCCTTGTCAACGGTTACACTGATGTCCTCTCTGGCCACACCCGGCACTTCGGCCACAATGCGGTAGGTGGAATCATCCTCGGAGATATCGACAACCGGCATCCAGTCTGCACGGGCAGCGGTCGTCTCATCACCGGCATCGTTAAAGTAGGAGCCCCGGTTCATCAGGCTCGAGAAGCAATTGCTGATCTCGCTGATCTCACGAAGCGGGTTCCAATGGATTAAATTCGTCATTTCTATGTGTCCTCCTTATTTTGTTTGTTGGATTATTGTTCTTACGATGCAACTCGCATCATGCTTACGGCTTTTTATACAGCTAGAAGCGTGCCAAGTGGTGGCTGTTATGACTCTATGCGCTTATAGCCAACGATATATATATATTCACAACGGTTCCTAAATTTGTAGTTCAGAGACATAATGACACGATAATAAGAATTCCAATGACAAAATGTCGCGACATATTGTCCCATTCGCTCTTTGCTTTCCATCACTTGTTTCTTGCCCGTATACCAAGGAGCGTGATGGCCATGCGTTTACTCTGCCTCATTGCCCTGATCTCCTCTGCGTGCGCAAACGAGATCACCTACATTGATCTCGCCGGCGAGAAGCAACGCCAGGTCATCGTCGACCGCGAGAAAGGCCAATACCTCGGCCACCCGACAACGGCACTGCTCGATGACGGCAGGACCGTGCTCTGTGTTTACCCGAAAGGTCACGGCAGGGGCCCTATCCTCTACAAGCGCAGCACGGACGGCGGAAAGACCTGGAGCAACCGCCTGCCGACCCCGGCGAGCTGGGCGACCTCCAGGGAGGTGCCAACCCTTTTCCGCGTCACTGACGGCGCAGGCAAGAAACGCATCATCATGTTCTCCGGGCTTTACCCGATCCGCATGGCAGTCAGTGAGGATGAGGGTGCCAATTGGGGCGAGCTTGAGGCGATTGGTGGTTTCGGCGGCATCGTCGCCATGGGCACCATGATTGCTGACCGGGGCAAGCCCGGGCATTACCGCACGCTCTTCCATGATGACGGGCGCTTTATTGCCGCGAAACCCAGGCCCGCCAACCCGGTCAGGTTCACCCTCTACAGCTCGCTGTCCACCGACGGCGGGCTGAGCTGGGCTGAGCCAGAGACAATCCAGTCCTCGACGGCAATCCACCTCTGTGAGCCGGGCGCGGTGCGCTCACCTGACGGCAAGCAGGTCGCCGTGCTGCTGCGTGAGAACGCCCGCCGCAAAAACTCGCACGTGATCTTCTCCGATGACGAGGGGAAAAGCTGGAGTCAACCGAGCGAGCTGCCCATCACCCTCAGCGGTGACCGGCACACCGCCAAATACCTGCCTGACGGCAGGCTCTTCATTTCATTCCGCTGCCGTACCGCCATCGGCTCCAAGGTCGGCATCAGCAAGAGCCCGGTGCCCTGCGAGGGCGACTGGGCAGCCTGGGTCGGCAGCTATCAGGACATCGTCGAGGGACGCCCCGGCCAATACCTGATCCGCATCGCCGACAACAAGAAAAGCTGGGACACCACCTACCCGGGGGTTGAGCTGCTCCCTGACGGCACCATCCTGACCACCACCTACGGCCACTGGGAAGCAGGTGAGCAGCCCTATATCCTCTCCGTGCGACTGAAGGGCGAGGAACTTGATCAACGAGCGCTCAAGGCACCCCGCATCCGCTTAAGTGCCGACTCGAAGGCTATCGCCCGGGCTGTCACCGAGCACCCGGCGACCAGGATCTGGGACAGTGCCCCGCACAGCGCCTTCACCGGCCTGGTCCGCTGGCAGGAAAAGTTCTACTGCACCTTCCGCGAAGGGAAAGGCCATGCCGGCGGCGGCGACAACGGCAGGATCAGGATCATCTCCTCAAGCGATGGCGAGAAGTGGCACCCTGTCGACCTCCTGGAGCTCAAGGGAATCGACCTGCGCGACCCAAAGCTCTCGGTGACGCCCGATAAGCGCCTCATGTGCCTGATGGGCGGCTCCCACTACGAGGGCAACACCCTGCTCGGCCAGCTGCCGCGGGTGGCCTTCATGAAAAAA
>CAWVVE010000415.1:0-3057 GCA_963933075.1 uncultured Verrucomicrobiaceae bacterium
TGTTGCAGGAGCTGGTGTTGCAGGAGCTGGTGTTGCAGGAGCTGGTGTTGCCGGGGCTGGTGTTGCCGGGGCTGGTGTTGTTACTAAGCGATTACCCGCCGAGGAATTGTTTGCGTACCAGCGGGTCACAGTAAACGTGCACCTGAGAACAGTCGGATCTTTCTTGTCACTTGTGTAGGTAATCTCAGGAATCGCGTAAAATTTTGCCGTCGATCGTCCCGTTGACTGTGCCCAGCCGGCAAGGGTCACCAAGGAAACAAAACGGGTCACTTCGTCATCACTGCCTGAAAGTTTCACTCCAAGAGGAACCTTGGTATATCTGGAGACCGGGTCGATAATGGGCGGATCCGGCCTGATCTGGTCAATGGTTGCCCCCGAGTAAGTCGCACACTGCTTGAGATGATTTTCAATCTCAGTCGCCGCTGCCTCCTCGCTGACAAATGTCGGCTCTATGAGCTGTAGCATTGCCCTCGTGGCAAGCCATTGAGGTTTCTCGGTCTTCTCATCCTTAAATTCGTCAATTTCCACTTCGAAATCGGCTGTCTGTGACTCTGCCAACTGCTTGCGCTCGGAAAACGATCCAAACACCAGGAAATTGGCGACAAAAAAGAGAGCTCCTGCGAAAATCATCACCAAGCGTCTTTCACTGCTTTTGAGGGAGGCCATTATTATCTTCTATGCGTCGTTGCCATACTTATAGCCCCCCTGGAGCCTGAAGGTCGCGGTCCCGTCCTTGAGTCGCGTATTGACAGTGGGTCGTTGCAGCCATTCCCACTTATAATCACTCATCGCCGCAGCGCCCATTAATTTCGCACCAAACCTTCGCCCGGCGTTAGGATCCCTGCACTCCCCGATAATAGTGATGGTATTGCCCTTCACGGCGAAACTGGTAAAGCGCACATCCTTCGCCGGAAGTTGCAGGGTGCAGCGGTGCAAAAGCTCCGAGGGATGGGTTTGGCCATTGATGACCGGCTCAATTTCTTGCCACTGTTTCTCAAAGGGGGGAATCCAGCCAAGCTCGTCATCCAATTGGGTGCGCTGTACGCTCAAGGCATCCCTCTCCTCCATTAACTTGAAATAGCCGAAGAAATACACCCCCAGAAAAACCAAATAACAGGCAGCCAGAGCAAGTATAACATTGCGGATCATCTGTGCACGCTGCTTTTGCTCACGCTGAATGGCCACCACACCGGGTAGCAGTCCGGAATAACCGGAGGGAAGCACGGGATCAGGCCGCAATGCGATAATAGTGTCCAGGTCCAGTGCCTGCTGAAGCTCTTCCACCACAGGCTCATCGGCATCCTCCAGCCAGACGTGAATGCCGGAAATCTGGGAAAGCATTCCCTGACCCATTTCCTCATTACTGACCGGTCCTGCTCCATCAAGGCCCAAAAGCACGCAGCGGATTTCCTGCACTGCCGCGGAATCAAACTCGCTGCTGTTCAGCCCCTGAAAATAGACCAGTTCACCACCACGCGTCAATGCCGCCACAAGGCGGCCAAGTTCTCTCCAGATCACGATGTGATTGCCGGGAAGGTTCAGGAATCTGGCGCTGACATCGAACTCCCTGGCTCCTTTATCGGGTAACGGATGATTATAATGTGCATTGAGCACGGTAGCCAGGACCAGGTTACGGGGTCCCTTGCCCTCTTCCCCGGAATCAACAGTCTGCACCGTCCGGTAATCAAGCATCGTGCCACTGCCGGGTTCAGGTTTAAGCCCTGATTTCTCCAGTTGCATCTCCACAAGGCTGCCGAGCATCTCGGGAGAATCCGTTGCCGTCCAAATCGGAACGGCAAAGACAGAGTTCACCGGAAAAGCATAATGGCTGGCAGTCTGGAACGGTTCACACCCGCTCTCATTCCCCTCTTCCAAGGGGCGTGTTTCGCGCAGCACCAACCTCCCCGATTGCTCGGACCAAAGCTCCCAGCCATCCTCGCCGGGAAAACAGATCGTGATATCACTGTCGTTTTTTGCCATTTATTGGATCGGTATCTCCTCCCTTGATAATAATGCAGGCCTGCTGCTGCGGTTACGCAGCACGACAACGAGTTGCCGCTTGAAATTACCGAAATATCCCGTGCTCTCAATGCGCACGGTGTTGCCCCGGGTGGTAAAACGCCGACTGATGATATCACGCCGGTCAGGTGGTGACTGGATCTGGTCAAGCACGGCATTGATATCATTGAAAGGCAAGTCATCCTCGGTGTCCTTGATCTCATCAACACCGTCCCTCTGGATGATAAAGTCCTCGACCCACTCGATATCCGTTTCCGCGGCAAGTGCAATAATTTCCGGGGAGGCCTCGTTGACATCCACCGGCCCCTCACTGCGCACGGTAAAGTAATCACGCCAGTTCGGCTTGTATGCCGCCACCAGGTCCATCCCGCGGACAAACTTCATCTCCTCGACCTCATAAAATGCGCGGTTAAAGGGATAGTTGCCATTCCCAATGCCGTTATCCTCATACCAATCTGCCTCCGCTCCCTCCGGAGCCGCGCTGGTAATATCATCCGCATCCACCCAATCTATCAGTGCACTCACCACTTCCTGCGCCTCGCTTAACTCCATCCCCCAGAAGTTGAAGATCCCCTCCAGCAGGGCCCGATCTCCGCGAAGTAGGGCCTGATTGGGATTGAGCCAGCCGGATTCATTGCGGATCTTCACGGTAAACCCCTCGTGGTCGGCAAAGTCGAAGTAGTTCATCAAGCCGGGATCACTCACCGGCTTTTGATTCAAAAGCGGATCATACTCCTTAATGTTGCTGTTGGCGGCAATGGCGATCCCGGTCTCGGCAAGTTGCAGTGCGCGAAACGATGCCTTCTCGTCACTAACAACCTCCATGTCGGCATGCACCACAAAAAGGGTGGAGAAAACCGCAAGGCCAAGCGCTGCCATCAGCCAGAATACGGCGATGAGCACGGAGGCACTAAGCTTACCGCGATTCCCGCGAAAAACCCGCGCCTGGGGCATTATGTTGTTCATGTTTCCATGCTGATGCGCGAACACACCGGCACGGCATAATGAATTCCACGCCGCCGAATGCAACACCATTCC
>CAWVVE010000416.1:0-3046 GCA_963933075.1 uncultured Verrucomicrobiaceae bacterium
GCTGTAGAAACCGCTGGTTGAAACCATACTTGAAGCTCTCGAACGCCGGCCAGCGCAACCACATGTCATTGGCTTGCATGAATGCCATCGCCTCGCTCTGCCTCCCCTTCTCAATCCATTTTTCAGCAAGGTCAAAAAAGGCGTTTTGCAGCATCCATCTTTCGCGCAGGTTGATCCTCTCATACACTCCGTAAACCTTTTGTAGATACTCCGTAGCCTCGGGAATCTTGGCAAGACGGGCATAACAAACGCCATAATTGATATACAGTTCAAAAATCGAGAAAATGCCCTTGTCCGGCTTCTCACCCTCGAACTTCTTGTAAATCTTTATAGCCCCCTCGTATTCCCCCTTTGCCTGGGCGGCAGTCCCCCAGCGATAAAGGGCAATAAGGTGATAGTGGTTGCGGGTGTTGGGAACCTTCTCGGCCTTCTCCTTGGGAATACGGTTGGGGAAGTTCCGGTAGGTGGTCTCAAACTGCTTTTCCGCCTCATCATATTTCTTTAGCTGCATATGGCACAAGCCAAGGTGGTAATGGATGAGTCCAAAGGCTGGGCCGTAGATATCAAAGGCGTTCTGCTTGTAATCGCCGACCACAGACTGCAACACGCTCGCCGCATCCGCCCACTTTGATTCCTCCATCAACTGGACAGCCTTGCGGTAATTGTCCTCAACAGGATTCTGGGCTTGAGCTGTGCCAAGATCCATAAACACACAACAAACAAACGCGGGCAGGAAAAACCATTGTCGGTAAAAATTACTTAGCGTCTGAGTCCTCGTTAAATTCATTTTATTCAGGGATTTGAAAACAATGGCATTTATCAGTCCTTATTATACAACAACCCACCACAACCCGAAAGCCCGATTTTTTTATTGGCGCGACATGCAACAAAAGAAAAATTAACTGATCCCCTGTATAAAACGGGAATTATTATCCCCGGAAAACATGAAACGGGAATACTCTCCCATTATTTACTCCGGGCCGCTGAACCCTGTCATCGTGATGTTTTTGATCTTTACAGACGCGAGGGCATTAATAACATCAATAAAACGCTGAGTATTACCCTCATCGGCCGCAGCCACGATGACCACAGGTTTACTCCCCACGCCATCGGCAAGTTCCTTATACTCCTTCAGTTTTGCCCTGAGCTGAGGCAGCCTATCGGGCTTGGATCCCTTGGGTCTCGCACCCCCAACCTCCACCGTCTTGTCAACCATCACCCTGCCATCTGCCTCTATAAGGATTGCCAACGGGTCCACAGGATCAGGATTATCCGTTGGAATTGATGTCGGCAGGATAATGGAAAGGTCTGTCTCGTCCTTCTTGAGCGTGGAAGTCACCAGGAAGTAAATAAGCAGAAGAAATGCAACGTCAACCAGTGACGATATATCCAGTTCAGGATCCTTTGCTCTTTCGGGGGAATATTTTCTCCTGCGTGGCATTGAATGTGATTAAAAATATTATTTGCCGGTCTTGAAGGCTCCGAAAATCACCTTGTTGATTCCCCCATCTGCCGCCGCTTTAGCCACCTTCTTGATGTCACTTACCTCGGCATCCTTATGCGCGCGCAACAAAAGTGAGGCTTCCGTGCCTCTCGACTCCATGCTGTCGGCAAACTTCTGCACCCTATTGGTAATCTCCTCCAAGGTAACCGTCAGGCTACCATCTGATGTGGTATACTTGCTCTCCCCTCCTGCCCCTTTGGCATAGATATTAAAGACAATCCTGCCTTTGACGCTCTTGGGCTTGACCGACTGGTCTGCCACGGGCGGCTTAATCGCAGGATCAACCCTGACGGTCACCATCCTTGAAGCAATCATGAAGAAGATCAAGAGCAGGAACACCATGTCGATCATCGGCGACATGTCCATCTTGGCGTCATCATCCGCCTGCTCTAAAACTGCCTGATATTTCCTCGACGCCATCTTGCTAAAACCAAGTAAAGAACACAGATCAAACTATGCCTGCAGGCCTTCGGGAACTTTCGCCATTGCCTGCTCGGCATTTACTGCCTGATAGCTGGCGTCAAGCATGTCTGACATGTCTTGATGACAGGCAGCCACCAGACCATTGAAGCGGTTGCGCAGGAAAAAGAAAAAGAACACCGAGGGAATGGCGATAATCAGTCCTGATGCCGTGGTTACCATGGCAAGGCCTATGTCTGCGGCCAATGCGGAGGGATCAGCCTGTCCCTGAGTTCCAATAGTGTTGAATGCACCCATCATACCGACAACAGTTCCCAAGAGCCCTAGCATCGGTGCAATCTGGCCGATCACACCGAGGTAACCGATCCAGTTCATGTGCGCACGGTTTTCACGAATAGTAAATTCAGCCACGGCATCTTCCACTTCCTCCCGGCCCAAAGTCTCCGGATCGGTTGCATCAACATGTGGAAGGGCACTGGCCAGCATCCGGCCCAGGTAAGTCGGACTTGTGGAGGCCACTTCGATTGCACTGCGAACCCGACAATTGGCCATATGGTCAAGCAGAGCCATCTTCAAGTCCTCAGGCTTAAATTTGGCTGCGGTCAGCTGAATGAAATTGTAGACAATGAGCGCCACCATCGCAATCGACGCAAGGATCAATGGCACCATCCATAAGCCCGCCTGCTTGACATTATCAAACATGGTTACCGCTTCCTCTTCCTCTCCTTCAACCGCCGCATCAGCAGCCTGTGCGAGTAAGTCGGGAACACTATAAAACAAAAAACCAATAACGGTTAACAGCAGTGACAAGAGAAAGAACCGTCGCCGGGACTGAGCCTGAAATTGTAAAGAAGAGGTTTTTATCATCGGATTTTCTGTTTTTCTGGAAAAAATTCGGTTCGTTTCACCCGGTTTGATCATGCATGCCAACAGTATGGCGTAAAAGCTTCAATAAGCAGAACATTATCATGCCGAGAGCCCTTGATTTAGCACGTCTCCAGTTGAAACACAAACAATTTGAGGCTCATCCGGTCAAAGCCGTCATTTCTCCGTTTTTATTGCCTTGAAAGCAGGGGCAAGTATCCCCAAGGCTAATGCTCGTGCTCCATTATCCGTCAGATA
>CAWVVE010000417.1:0-3023 GCA_963933075.1 uncultured Verrucomicrobiaceae bacterium
ATCCTTCACTAACCCGGCGGGAATTTGTCGCCCTGAGAGAATTAAGGGATGAACTGACTGCCCGCAGCGGACTTCCTCTCACGGGACTTTCAATGGGCATGAGTCGCGATTATGAAATCGCCATTGAGGAAGGTTCAACGGCAGTGCGGGTAGGCTCCTCCATCTTCGGCAGTCGCAAAACCCGTAAAGCCAAGGAATAGCCAATCCGGCACAGGCATTAAGACAAGGGTGCCTTACCATGATCGCTAGGCCATGATCGCTAGGCCATGATGCCCTTAATCAATCGGCCATGCACATCGGTCAACCTGAAGCGCCGCCCCTGGTACCTGAACGTCAACCGCTCGTGATCAATGCCAAGCCGGTTGAGGATCGTCGCATGAAAATCGTGTACATGAACCGGATCCTTAAGGACATTATAGCCGTAAGGATCACTCTCCCCATAGCTCATCCCGGCTTTTATTCCGCCACCGGCCATCCATATCGAGAAACAGCGTGGATGATGGTCACGACCAAAATTATTGCTCAGTTTTCCCTGGCAATAGTTCGTCCGTCCAAATTCTCCGCCCCAAATTACCAGGGTATCATCAAGCAAACCCCGCTGTTTAAGGTCAGTAACCAGTGCCGCACTCGCCCGGTCTGTTTCACTGCACTGTTTACGGATTCCGCCGGGTAATCCACCGTGTTGATCCCAGCCGGGATGATAAAGTTGGATAAACCTGACATCGCGCTCGGCAAGACGTCGTGCCTGAAGACAATTTGCGGCAAAGCTTCCGGGGTTGCGCACATCATCCCCATACATCTTGAGTATATGCTCGGGTTCATCCTTAATGTCGGTAATCTCGGGAATTGAAACCTGCATTCTATAAGCCAGCTCATACTCGGCAATTCTCGCCTCAAGCGTTGCATCCAGGTGACTGTCGACCCGGGCCTCATGCAGTTCACGCAGGCCTTCAAGCATCCTGCCTCGCCCTATACGTGAAATCCCATCAGGATTATTCAGGTAAAGCACAGGATCCTTGCCTGAGCGGAAACGCACCCCCTGGAATGCCGATGGCAGGAACCCGCTTCCCCAGAGGCGGGAAACAAGAGGTTGCCCACCTTTGTTCTTGGTAACCATTACCACGAAAGAAGGCAGGTTCTCGTTGGCACTGCCAAGTCCATAACTCAACCAGGAACCGATGCTTGGCCGACCCGGAAACTGCGACCCGGTCTGAAGCATTGTAACCCCTGGACCATGGTTAATGGCCTCTGTGTGCATGGACTTCACCACGCAAATGTCATCCGCTATCCTCGCGGTGTGCGGAAGGATATCACTCATCCACTGCCCGCTCCCGCCGTGCTGGGTAAACTTGAAAGGTGATCCTGCAAGCGGGAGGGATGACTGGTTGCCCGACATCCCGGTCAGTCGCTGCCCCTTCCTGACCTCATCCGGAAGCTGTTCTCCGTGATGCTTGTTGAGCATTGGCTTGTAATCAAAAAGATCCATCTGCGAAGGGCCTCCGCTCTGGAATAAATAGATTACCCTTTTGGCCCTTGGAGCCATATGGGTATCACCAAGGCTTCCCGCTGCCGATGCCCTCCCGCCAGCCAGCATCTCAGCCAGTGCAAAACCGCCAAGCCCTCCGCCCAAGCACTTGAGCAACTCCCTTTTTCCCATACCGGGAACATATTCATCACCATTGCAAAGCGCTTGATTCATATCATGAAAATTATACCCTTCCAGTTTCTTTTAGCCCAAAGAATCCTCTACCACAACCAAATGCTTTACGTTATGCTCTGGCATGACCTTTAAGACAACCACCCTTGCCCTCTGGCTCATTATTGCGGTATTTCCAGCCTCCATGGCGGCAAAAGACACCAAGGATTCACCGCAGGAAAAAATTTATTCCGGCAAGGAATTAAAAATACTTCTGATCACCGGTGGTTGCTGTCATAACTATATCTTTCAGGCCACTGCCCTAACGCAGGGAATCGAAAAAAAGGTCAACTCTGAGTTCACCGTTATCAACGAAGGCGGTAAAGGAACCAAGGCACAAATCGCCTTCTACGACGACCCGAAGTGGGCGGATCCATATGATGTGGTTATACACAACGAATGCTTTGCCAATACAACCGACGCGGAATATATCCGTAAAATCACCGCTGTGCATAAAGCCGGGAAGCCCGCACTGGTGATTCATTGCGCCATGCATACTTACCGATCGGCAAAAATCGATGACTGGCGCCAGTTCCTTGGTGTCACCAGCAGGCGCCATGAGCACCAGAGCAACTACCCGGTGATTCCTTTCCTTAAAGACCACCCCGTCATGAAGGGATTTCCCGATAAATGGGTTACCCCCAAGGATGAACTCTACGTCATTGACAAAACATGGCCGAACGCAAAGCCACTTGCCTACTCAATCAGTGAGGCAACAGGTAAAAAACATGCTGTCATCTGGACCAATACATACGGCACAGCACGCGTATTCGGAACCACCTACGGTCATTCCGACGCCACCTTTCGTGACCAGGTGTTTATCAACCTGCTGGCACGGGCAACCGCCTGGGCGGCCGGTAAACTCTAGTATTCGGCGAGACTCTCCCAAAGATTAAACAGGGCAACTGCAACAACGCCCGACGCAGCGGCATCCTCAATCGCCAGCTTATCATCCCGTTTCGCATCACCCACGGCAAGGAATTTCTTTGCAGCATCTGGATCCTTGATGAATTCCTCTCGCTGTTCCTGATAGATTCTTTGCATCACCTGCTGCTCTTTCCCCGTTGCCTTGCGGCCGGTCACGGAACGAAACATTTCCGCCAGCATCGCTGCCTGATCCTTACCGTGTTTTCCCAGCATCTTCTCACCGAATACCCTTGCAGCCTCATTGAGTTGTGGGTCATTCAACAGCACAAGCGCCTGCAACGGTGTTGATGTCCTCTCACGCTTCACGGTACAAACATCACGCTTTGATGCATCCAGGGCCATCATTACCGGCGCAGGGCCGGTGCGCTTCCAGAACGTGTACACGCTGCGGCGATACAGC
>CAWVVE010000418.1:0-3014 GCA_963933075.1 uncultured Verrucomicrobiaceae bacterium
CGAGGGCCCTGGCAAACAGGCAGTCACCGAGCAATACACTGAGTGTTGATCCCCACTTGGCACTGACAGTGGGCATTTTTCGGCGCAGCTCTGCGCCGTCCATGATGTCGTCATGGACGAGGGTGGCCAGGTGAACAAGCTCGATTACAGTGCCGATCTTGATCTGTTCCTCACCGGCTTCCCCGCAGGCTCCGCCGGCCAGAATGGACAGGGCCGGACGTATTCGCTTGCCGCTGATTTCGCACACATAACTGATATACCCCTCGACGCCAGGGTCGAAGGTTTGAGCCTGCCGGCGGATGAATTCATCAACTTCGGATAATTTCCCGGCAATAAGCTCAAATGGCAACAGAAGCCCCTTTGGGATAATCTCGCTTGCGTTGTTTTTGCTCTTGGATTTCGTGTCGTTCTGGTTCACCGCTTATTTATCGAGGATCAGCCTTGTGAAAGATTTCACAAGGTTTTTTTCATGAAGTGATTATTTTTTCCGGGCTGTCCGCCGCACGCACAGCGCGGCAATAAAAGCGTTTGTCAAACATCGCAATTTCCGGGACGATAATGTGATATGAGTTTTGATTCCGCTGCTGCCATGCTTCAATCCATCGAGCGGGAAAGCCTGCCTCCATCGGGAATATCCGGGGAATTACATGCCCTGTGGCTTGCCAAAAAAGGCGAATGGCACGGGGCACATGACATCGTTAGTAATATCCACACGGCGATGGGGTCGTGGATTCATGCCTATCTCCATGTGCTGGAAGGTGACCTTGGCAATGCAGCCTACTGGTATCGAAAAGCCGGAAAATCTCCGCGCCCCCCGGAACAATCGGATGAGGAGTGGCTTGAACTTGTGGAGGAAAACCTGTAGAGGCACATCAGAAAAGCGCTTGTCCCGAAAAGTATGGGCCAGGGGAAATTGAGATAAATGGACAAGGTTCCGGTAATACTGAACCCCTCGGCACGCAGCGAGAAGGGAAGGAATGCGACGGCGGAGATCCGGGCGATGTCCGGTCGCATTGAGCTCATCGAGACCAGTGACATTGATGAGGTTAAAGAAATTGCCGGTGATATTGCGCAGCGCGGCGGGCCGGTTTTAGCCGCCGCGGGGGGAGATGGCACGATTAACGCCGTAATTTCGGGCTTGGCTGGCTCTGAAACTGCCCTCGGAATTTTCCCGACAGGCACGATGAATCTGTTTGCCCGGGAATTGCAACTGCCGAGGAAAAGCCTGCAAGGGTGCTGGAAGGTGATTGAGGATGGGGTTAGCCGGAAGGTGGATTTATTCGGCTTTAATGACGGGATTTTTGTTCAGGTTGCCGGTGTCGGTCTGGATGCCAGGATCATTGAGAAAACCACCTGGGAGAGGAAGAAGAAATTTGGCAAGTTAGGATACCTGATGACTGCACTCTCGGTTACCGGCCAAGAGGCACCACGGGTCAGGGTTTTTCCTGAAGGCCATGAACCCCTGGAGGGGGCCTTTGTCCTTATCGGGAATGGCTCTCTTTATGGCCCGGCTTTTAAGCTGTTTCGCAATGCCTCCAATGATGATGGCTTACTGGAGATACTGGTCTTTGAGTCACAGCGCAGGATTGATGTCATGCGTTATCTTTCGGCCGTCACCATGGGGCGGATGGAGAAGACCAGGGGGGTTTCCTATGTGCAGGCACCGTCCCTTCGTGTTGAGAGTGATGCCGGGGTTCCGGTGGAGGTGGATGGCGAATTCTCCGGGTATACGCCTGTTGAGTTCTTTGCTCTGGAGCACAAACTTAATGTGCTTGTTCCCGGCAGGTAGCAGGGCAGTGGTAATGGAAGTCGGGCAAAACTGCTCTAGCATGATTGGCAGATGAACAATGCGCCGGCTGTAAGCTTCGTAATACCCTGTCGCAATGACCTTGGTATGCTTATGAATTGCCTGGCTTCATTAACCGTGCTTGATCCCCGTCCCCGGCTGGTGGTCGCCGATGCCTCCGATGACTGGATGGCTGTGCGTGATCTTTGTGAGAGGCATGGCGCACAATTCGTGCAGGTTGAGAAACCCTGTCGGGGTGCCCAGTTGGATGCCGGTGCTGCCGTTGCCGGCGGGGATGTCATCGTTTTTCATCATGCGGACTCGGAATTTTCGCAGGTTCATTACAATGCGCTGCGTGATCTTTTTTCTCGTGAACCCATGCTAGGTGGAGGGGCTTTTCTCAAGGACCTGGCGACTGCCTATCCACGCCTGAGCTGGTTTAGGCCATTACACCGCCTTTATACCTGCCATGTTGGAACCCTGTACGGGGACCAGAGTATTTTTGTCGCCCGTGAGGTTTTTGAGATGATGGGTGGGTTTGGTGACCTGCCGTTGATGGAGGATGTCAGTTTTTCCGCCCGCCTTCGCGATACTGTCCGGGTGAAGGTTATTGGTCCGCCGCTGCGCAGCTCCCGCAGGAAGTTTTCCCGGGACGGGGTGTGGCGGCGCAAGATAGAGAACATGCGATTGGTCGCCCTGTTCCGGCTCGGGGTATCCCCCGAGAAGCTTGCGCGTCTTTATTATCGTGGGGGTCAAGGTTCTCCCCGCAATTGAAAAGAATGCAGCAGGCAAGAGGGGGGTTTTGCTGGAAAGAGAGCCAATCAGCATTAATGTTAATCCATGCAACCGCTCATCTATGCATTGTCCGGGGCCGCCATGGGTTGGCTTTTTACATGGTGGCTTGGTGAGCGCAAGGGCATGCAGATTTTCAAGACGATCCTGCTTGGCGTGATTGGAGGTGTCGCCGGCGGTTACCTTGCCGAGGTACTCATTGACGCGCTTGAAAACCTTGCGCCGTTGGCCGGAGGTGTCCTGGGCGCTTTCGTGCTGCTGGTTTTTGTGAGGGAGAAGCAGGAGGCGAACAGGCGGAAGAGTCAGTAGGCTCATGAGCCCGGGTATCTAGCGGGGCAGGAATACCTCTTCCTTGGGCAGGCCTGTGACTTCACTGATTTTCCGGATAAGATAGAACAGTCCGGACATGATGATCACCATCAGCGGGATGCCGATG
>CAWVVE010000419.1:0-3006 GCA_963933075.1 uncultured Verrucomicrobiaceae bacterium
TTTGCTGCAGGGATGATCCTTGGCCTTCATCACAAGAAACCCCTGGAGGAATGCCTCAGGTTCGGGGTCTGCAGCGCTGCCGGTTGCCTGACCCACCCGACCACATCCGGGGGCGTTCAGGATATTGAGTCATCCCTTGCCCTTGGTGAAAAATTCGGGTTCCGGGATTTCAATTGACCCTGCAGGCGGTGATGCCGCGCGGTTGCTTTATTTATTGAGGGCTCCAAGCTTTACCTTGAGCTCCCTTGTCTTGCCATTGCGCTCAACAGTGACACTGATGGTGTCGTCCACCGCCTTATTGTCGAGGATGCGGAAGAGGTCCGTTGAGTTTGCAATTTCCTGCCCGTCAATCTCTTTGATGAGATCGCCAAGTATTGTGCGCCCGTTTGCGGTTTGTTGCGTGGCTTCAATACCTGCTTTTTCTGCACCGCTTCCGGGTAGCACGTTGAGAACAAGGATTCCGCTTGTTCTTAGATTATTGCTCACGAATGAATCCGCAGCGAGGTTGATACCCATCCCTGGCTTGATAACCTTGCCATGTTCAATTAATTGCGGGACAATCCGGTTGATGGTGTCAACGGGAACGGCAAACCCGATCCCAGCATTAGCTCCGGTGGGGGAGAATATGGCGGTGTTGATGCCGATTAACCTCCCGGCACTGTCGAGCAGTGGTCCGCCGGAGTTACCCGGATTGATTGCGGCATTAGTTTGTATCACACCGACAATTGGGTGTCGTGTTAAAGATTCAATCTCACGTCCGAGGGCGCTGATGATTCCCGTAGTGAGGGTCTGGTCAAAACCAAAGGGGTTGCCAATTGCCAGGGCGTGCTGCCCGACGCGCAGATTATTTGATTCACCGACTTTTATGGGAGTGAGACGATCCGGAGTGGTTTGGATTTTTAAGACGGCGAGATCCTTGTCAGGTTCTGTGCCCACCACCTTTGCCTCCCAGGTGGAGTTGTCCCAAAGAGTGACCGTTGCCTGGTCCGCGTCCTTGATCACATGATAATTAGTGACAATGTGTCCCGCCTTGTCCCAGATGAATCCGGAACCGGTTCCTCTGGGGATCTTGTAGATATTAGGGCTGAAATAATCACGCCGGAAATTAGCGGTGGTGATGAATAGAACGCTTGGTGATGTGGTTTCAAAAAGATCAATCGTTGCCTGTTCATCGCTGCCCAGATCTCCCCTTGGGCTGACGGCACGCGGATTTATGGCGGTGTTGGCATGGTTTATCCACCATGCGCGAACCTGCAGAGTAGCCATGACAATGACCGCGATGAGCAGGACGGATGTCAGTATCCCGCCTCTTCTGCTTTGTGCCACTGCCTGGCGCGGCTTGGGAGATTCTAGGTCCATAAGGATAATCTTGTTGAAATCAGCAGCCTGTAAAGGCTTCCTCGGCAACTTCAATGGTTGCAGTCAGTTCAATGTATGGGGTGATCGGTGCCGGTTGATGTTTCCTACAGGTTTAAAAGAACCCTTATAAGGGTTAGCGGCTTGGTGCCCTTGTTCTGTCTAAGGAATCGTCTACGCTATTGAATACGTTTGTTGTAATGTTCCGGTTTTGATCGCTGACAAATACCATGCTATTGGTTTAGGTTGTTTAACTAAATTGTTCCACGATTCTGTGCAACGAGGCAATGGCTGAATATACCGAAGACGATATCAAGACACTTGAATGGCGCGAGCATATCCGTTTCCGCCCCGGGATGTATATTGGCAAGCGTGGGGACGGCTCCGCCCCGGATGACGGTATATATGTGCTGCTCAAGGAGGTCATCGATAATTGTATTGATGAGTTCGTCATGGGCCACGGCAGGCAGATCGACATCACGCTGGATGAAGATACCATCAGTGTGCGTGATTATGGACGGGGGATTCCACTGGGCAAGTTGATGGACTGTTCGGCAAAGATCAATACCGGTGCGAAATATGACTCGGATGCATTCCAGAAATCCGTTGGCCTCAATGGAGTGGGAATCAAAGCTGTCAACGCACTTTCTGAACACTTCAAAATCCAGGCTTTTCGTGAAGGGAAAACCAAGTCGATCGACTTCGTCAGGGCAGAGGTTGTCGATGAAATGAAGCGCTCCAGGGCGTCAAAGGCAGCTGAGGGAACATCTCTAACGTTTATTCCGGATAATGAGATTTTCGACGGGTTCAGGTGGCGAGAGGAATTCATCGAGAACATGCTCTGGAACTATGCCTACCTGAATGCTGGGCTGACATTGAAGTTTAACGGACGGAAATTCAAGTCCAAGGAGGGGCTGAAGGAACTGCTTGAGAAGAAGCTTGGTGAAGAGCCCTTATACCCGGTTGCCCATCTTGCCGGTGACGATATCGAGGTGGCACTGACGCACGCAGGAAACCAATATGGGGAAGAGTATTTCTCCTTTGTTAACGGGCAGCATACCACCCAGGGGGGAACGCACCAGGCAGCATTCAGGGAGGCCGTGGTGAAAACGGTGCGCGATCATTTCAAGAAATCCTTTGAACCGGGTGATGTGCGACAGTCGATTGTCGGGGCAATCAGTGTCAAGATTCAGGAGCCTATCTTTGAGTCACAGACCAAGACCAAGCTGGGCTCAACGCATACTGCCCCCAAGGGAGGGCAGGCCGTGCGCAGCTGGATTGTGGGGTTCGTGCAGGATCAGCTCGACAATTACCTGCACCGTAATCCCGCGGCAGCCAAGTCGATGCTGCAGAAAATACAACGCGCTGAAAAAGAGCGTAAAGAACTCAAGGGAATTCGCAAATTGGCGAAGGATCGAGCCAAGAAGGCGAAGATTCACAACAAGAAATTGCGTGACTGCCGGGTACATTATTTTGATCGCCATAAATATGCCGAGGAGACGACACTTTTCATTACCGAGGGCGATAGTGCGAGCGGATCGATAACCACTTCGCGCAATGTGGACACCCAGGCGGTTTTTTCCCTGCGGGGTAAGCCGCTGAATTCTCATGGACTGTCAAAGAAGGTCGTTTATGAAAATGAGGAGTTTA
>CAWVVE010000420.1:0-2997 GCA_963933075.1 uncultured Verrucomicrobiaceae bacterium
GGTATTAAAGGGAAACACCCCGGAGGACTGGCGCAAGAGCATGTATTACCATTACTACGAGTTTCCCGGGGCCCACAGCGTGAGACGTCATTACGGAGTGCGCACGCAGAGGCATAAACTCATTCACTTCTACAACCTGGATGCATGGGAGCTCTTTGACCTGGAAAAAGATCCCAATGAGTTGCAAAGCGTCTACGGGGATCCCGCCTACAGGAAAACGCAGTCCAGCATGAAAAAGGAGCTGACCCGTCTGCGCCAGCTCTACAAGGTTCCTGAAGACACGCGCCCGGTAAAACGTGCCCCGAAAAAGCCCAGGGCCAAGAAGACCAAAGCGGCTGAGAAAAAGGCTGCATGAGGATCGCCCTCATAACTCTCGCTGTAACGGCCGCGTTCGCCGTCGGCGCGGAGGAATCACGGTTCAATCCATCGCATTCTGGCAGCTACCTTGGCATCAGGATCGACGAAACCCGTGAGGGTATCCGCGTCGAGCACCTGATGGAGGACGGCGCGGCCCTGCGTGCCGGCCTGCAGGAGGGTGACCTCATCACCGGAATCAGCACATGGAATTTTGCAGACAGCCAACAGGAGTTTGTGGCTTTCCTGAAAAACACCCCCCCTGAAAAAACTACCATCCGTGTGCTGCGTGACGATACCGAACTGGATCTGCAGATCACTCCCGATCCCGCCATCGTGATCACCGCCCGGGAAATCGCCCGGCACATAACCGGTCACCGGCTCTTCCGGCGCCTGAAAGGAGCTGAACTCGAACAGCTGGAAGAAAAACTTGTCAACAGCGTAAGGGAAACGCAAACCCGGGAACGGGCATATGAGGCCATGAACACCATCATTGGCAGCTTCAACCTCTCCCATACGGCAGTTATCACGCCCTGGGTAAAGGAGAATCTCTTCGGCAAGGGGGATCATTTCCACCTCGGGATCAACATTCAAAAAGCAAACACCGGAGACAGACAGCGCTATTTCATCCGTTCCATGATGTTTGGTTCCCCGGTTCGCGAAGCGGGGCTAAAGATCGGTGATGAAATCATCTCCGTGAACAATATTGCTTTTAAAAAGTCTCCGCGCCGCACACTGGCCGGTTATGAGGCACACAGGAATATCCACACCATACAGGTGGACCGAAACGAGACAGTAAGTATCAGCTACCGGAGAACATCCAATGTACAGGTGAAGACCTTAACAATCAGCGTCAAGGCGCCACTTGATGCCGTCACTTCCCTGAAGCGCAGTATTCGTGTCATTAACCCTGAAGGGCAATTCCCGATCGGATACCTGCACCTCTGGAATGTAATGTCCGGTGAATTACCCGGGCTGGTCCAGGAAGCCCTGCGCAAGGAGTTAAAGGACACCAAGGCCCTCGCCATTGACCTGCGCGGGCGTGGCGGCCAGGTCAATGTCATCGCAAGAATTGCACGTGTCCTGGCCAGGGAAAAACGTCCGATCGCCCTTTTAATCGACCGCGAAGCACGCAGTGCGAAGGAAATGCTTGCCTATCGCATGCAGAAATACCGACACATCACGCTGGTCGGAGAAACCACCGCAGGAGCCGTGTTGCCCGCCCGCTTCATCGATCTTTCCGGAGGAGCTCAACTCATGCTCCCGGTCAGCCTCGGTGATGCTGTCATTCGCTCCTTTACCTCCGGCAAAAGGCTCGAAGGGCTTGGCGCTGCCCCTGATATCAAGATCCCCTCTCCCTTGCCATACCGGGCCGGCAGGGATCCTATTCTTGATGGTGCCGTCATCTTCCTCAGGGACCAGGCCAGTGGCCGTCTGCTGAAAATCTGAGGGTTGACTCAGCGGTGGTAAGGCTCACCGCGATTAACGCTATAGACACGGTAAATCTGTTCTGTGGCGGCAACCAGCGCCAACTCATGCTGCAATGTCAGGCGGCCAAATGAAATCAACTTGTCAGCCAAGCCACGAAGCTCATCTCCATGCCCTTCGGCTCCGCCGATAATTACCGCCACCGATTTCACCCTGCCATCCATCTCCAGCTCAGTAACTGCTTTGGCCAGATCCCGGGTATTAAAAAGTTCACCACGCTCATCAAATACCAATCGGTAGCAACCTTCACTGGCTGAGATCAGCCTGCTGCCTTCCTCTTCCCTGGAACCGTTCTTTACACTCACCAATTCAACACCCGTATAACGACGCAACCGCCTCAGGTATTCCTCAACCCCGGCCTTCGCGTATTCAAGGGACGGTTTACCGACAACAACAAATCGCCACTTCACAAACCCTCCTGACTGCCATTGGTTCTCATCACGCTTAAACTAAATGAGCTATCATTTACTAGTCCCCTTGTAAAAGAGAAGCTGGATTTTTCAGCGCTTACTTGCAATGTATCCCCTGCCTGATCCAAACTCAGGATAATGGATATTCCTTGTATCCAAGCACAAATTTCACAGCCTTCACGACAATGCTCCACCCAAAGTCACTGCCCCTCTTCACCTGCCTGATCCTAACCGGTGTGGGACAGGCCCTTGCCCGTGATTGTACTGACGCCGAGTCCGATGCTCAAGCACATGGCAAGTCCGCCATTGAGAGCAGTAGTGCTGAAATAACCACCAGGGACTTAAGGCAATACGTAACCCGGCTTGCCTCCGTCGAATATGAAGGCCGCGGCACCTCTGATCGTGGCGGTCGCATGGCAACGGCATTTCTGGCAAGCTTTTTCAAGAAGCTCGGGCTTTCACCCGCGGGCGACGCCGGTGGTTATTACCAGTATTTCCCCTTTTCTTCCGGCAAGAAACTCGCCGGCAAAAATATCCTGGAAATCCTGGGAACGAAAGCGCAAAAAAAGCCGCGCACCCTGCACCCCGGCGCCGACTACCAACCGCTGAGCTTCAGTCCTAAAGCAAAAATTAAGCCGACGCCTGCCGTATTCTGCGGTTTTGGAATCAAGACCGATGGGTATAATTCCTTTGAGGGACTTGATGTCAAGGGACGCTGGGTCATCATGTTCCGGGGATCCCCGAA
>CAWVVE010000421.1:0-2967 GCA_963933075.1 uncultured Verrucomicrobiaceae bacterium
ACTATTCATTGCCATTAAGATCAATCCCATACTAGGCCACCTCATCGTGCGCCGTGAGATTCATTGCGTAAAGGGAACTACCCACCGCTGTGAATCGATCATCAGGCAGGCAGCACACAACTTATTGGCGGATCTCCCGGGCACCCGATCGAATCACCTCGATACCACTCAGGATCGATGCCCCTGCCGTCGCCTCCGGCAGGTCAATCGTCAGTCCTCCTGCCACGATAATATCGTCAAACTCCAAAACACGGCCATTCTCAGCACCGGTGACTTTTGCCGCACGCACAATCTTGCCTTCAAGTCGAATCCCGTTGGCATCTCCGCCGGCTGCAAAAAACAACCGCACTGTGTAACTCGCGGGGGGCTGACCCTTGGCCAATAGCGGAAGTTCACAGTGGGTGAGGCCATGGCCACCGGAGACATAGATCCAGCTGGGAGGCGCATCCTTCTTCCCGGGATCAGCCACCTCCCCGGCATTTCTGCTCGAGAACCTCCCGGCATCGGCAAATACCGGTTTCAAGTCCAGCGGCAGGTCAAGACCCGCCCGCGAGCTGGGACGCGGATATCCGAGCCAGAGTTTTCCGGAAGCATCACGACGGTCACCAGGGGCCCCAAGATTTAAAACCATGTGACGAACGGGCTGCGAGCTCCCCTCAGCAGTAAACACTCCCCAGTTCTCACGACCGTCGTTTGGCTCAAAGACAACCGTCGCCGCAATGGAAAAAAGGCACACGCACCCGGCACTCGCTTCCGGGACCATCACCAGGCCGTTGGCAGGTATCGAGTTGATCCAGCAGCCGGTCCGGTGACCGGCGAAATGCTGCGTGCCGCTGTCGGTCTCGAGATTGTAGTATGCCGTGTAACGGGACCGGAAGAACAGCATGTTCGGTGTCGCTGAAATCGCACCGCAATGGTGACCCGGGCGGATGAATTTCCACGGGGTCGATTCCCCTGTCAGTGGATGGGTGCGAGTTTTCTGCGTTCCAGTGTACAGGTCATAGGACCACGGCTCAGCGACCACTTCGTTGCCGATCACGATGGGGCGATGACGATAATTTGCATCCTTTGCCCATATCTTCTCGCCGCTGGCGGACGACAGGACCACCAGCCGGCGCCGTTCGAACTCGCCGCTGAGGAACTGTTTCCAGTAGTGGCCGTTCGCATTCGCCCCACCGAGGACAAGATGCCCATCCGCGTGCATCAGCGTAAGTGAACCCGCCCCGATACCGATCCCCGAGCAGTCGGTGACATCGACCGCGCGCTCCCACGCCTTCTTGCCTGTCCTGCTCTCAAGCGCGGTTGCAAGGCGCAGGTCCTGTTTCTTCAACCGCTCTTCGGCACGCTCCCTCGACTTGCCTGTCAGTTTCTTGAACTCGGACTTATCCTGGCGCAAAAACGCCTCACGCTGCTCAGCTCGCATGGTGGCATCAATAAAAAAGATCCGCCCGTCACCAACGGCAATCGAGACATGTGAAACACTTTTTCCCTGGTAGGTCCAGAGACGTTGACCGCTCTTCGTATCATATGCAAAAAGCTGGTCGGTCGCAGCGGCAGCCGTCTGCCCCTTGGTCGCACGCACCTTGAGTAGTCGGCGCTGGTCAGTGCTGGTGCCGAAAAGGATACCATCGCTGTGGGAAATATAGGTCCAGCGCCTGCTCTCCGAGCTGCCGTCCCCCGGGTCGGGAATTGTGTAGCTGCGAACCACCTCGCCACTGGTAGCATCAATATGAAAACATCGCTTTCCCTCGACCATGAAAAGAGCGTCATCGCTGGCAGCCATGTTACCCGGTTCATAAGCCTTCTTCAACCCGGTGCGCATCGCACCGGGATTCTCCACCTCCCACAGGAACAAACCGTTGTAGGCATCATAAGCCATCACGCTGTGATCGGTGGGGATGAACAAGCGACCGTTGGCTGAAACCGGGCCCACAGCACCGGCATGCCGGTTCACCATGTGCTCGGGTCCCGGGTCCCCGTACCAAAGGACACTCAGTCCATCACGCACCCGGGTATCCCTGTTGCTCGAGGTATTCCCGGCATTGCCATATTGGTGGGACCAGTCGTCTGTTCCGGGCAGTCGTCCGCGCGTAAGCAGCGACCAGCCGTTACGGGATCTTAGTGTTGCCTGTTTGTCCTTTATCAGCCCGGTCGATGCAAGCCAGGGAACAACTTCACCCTTGAGCCTCTCCCGCACCTCCCCAGGTTCACCGGGCATGCCAAGGCAAATGACTCCACCCCCCGGCTTGAGATGCCTGACCACTGATTGCGCACGTCCGGGAACATGTCCGCTGAGAAGTAGCGTATCCGAGGTGACCAGGTTGGCAAAATAGTTCGGGTAGGGAACCGGTGAGCCTACCGGCACGTGATCAATGGTAATGCGCGAGCCGTAGAGCCCGGTAGCGGATAATTTCTCACGGGCAGCCGCCACCTTGGCTCCATCCGGATCAATGCCGTAGATCAGCAGTTCACTCCGCTTGGCCAACTGGTAGGCCAGCCTACCGTTCTCGGCACCGAGAATCAGGCAAAATCCGCGTGTCATGCCGGACTCCTCAAGGATTGACTGTGCAGCTAGCGCATAGGTTTTAGAGCGGGCATCCTCCGGGTAGGGATTCGCAACGGCAGCAGTCGCCGCTGCCGCGCTGTTCTTCACCGGAGGTGCAAAACAGTAAATCACACCCTCAGTGGTACTGACAAACAACCGACCATCGGCAATGGCAAGCCCGCGTGCCTCCCCTTTAAGCTTTGACTGCCATTTCGGTTTCCCTGTGACAATGTCCAGCAATGCCACCTCGCCGATCCCGCCGGCCACCACCGAATTTCCGGCCACCACCAGCGATGATTCATTCTTCGAGCTGAAGCGCCACTTGATGCCAACCTGCTTGAATTTCTCGATCCCCGACTTCAGCTCCTTATACTGCACCTGCTTCGCATTGAAGTCCCGGCGGCTTTTTTCATACTTTTTCG
>CAWVVE010000422.1:0-2961 GCA_963933075.1 uncultured Verrucomicrobiaceae bacterium
CTGGTGACATGCTGCACAGGCACGCAAAGCGAAGAGCTCCCTGCCGCGTGCAGGATCACCGGCAGACCAATCCACTTTGCTGAACACTACCGGCCAATCATCCTGTTTTCGGCCATCAGTAAGGCCAACGGCAAGGGCAGCGTCAGGGTGGACAGTCATCAGCCATTCTTCAGCAGCCTTGCGGTCTGTAAATACCTGTCCTGCGGCACGTCCAATAAGCGGCAGGGCAGCATCCTCCGCGGAGGAGCCAAACAGGCCAATCAGTTCATCTATACCGGCTTTGGGTGATAACTTCCCAAGGCCTTGCACCGCAATCCTGCTCATCTTTTCACGGGGGGAAGTTGCCGCACTTAACAACAGGTGCCGGTCGGTTTCCTGGGGCGCACGCGCCAGCAGCCGCACACACTCGTCACGCAAGCCCGGCTGAGCGGCAAGACGGCGAAGAACAGGAGTGCTCACCTCCGCTTGCATATGCTCAAACAAGCCAATCACATCCTCCCCCCACCCTGCGGCAGGCATGGATTGTACAGCAGCAAAAAAAACTTCGGCGGCGCGCCCAAAGAAAGGTTGCGGGAAAGCTGCTGCCATGCCGGCATGGTTCGGTCGTGCAAAGCCTGCGCAACGACACAATGCCTCATAGAGGGGTGACCGTTGAGCGATACGGGCAACCACCTCATTAAGCCTGTCAACATAGGTCTGTTTCGTGCGCATCTGCAGACCCGCGGTTTTAACGTCAAGATAAAGGATGGCATTCGCAATACGTTCCACTTCCTTATCCTTGAGGGGCGCGTTGATGCAGGCCAGACAACATAGATAATGGAAGTCATCCTGTGGCGAAGTTTTCCTGGTAATGGCATCCAGCATCCGCCCGGCGGTAATAGGGTGGGGGTCACGCAGCATCGCCGAAAGGCGGGCCGCTTCGCGTCTTTCATCCGCATCCAGCGCGTGCAGAAGTGCACGTGGTGAATTACGGCAAAGGCCAAGTAATTCAGCATGCTCCTGCTCGAAAATCTCACTGCCTGCCAATTCATAACCTGCAAAGGCCTCACGGCTTGGCTTATTCAGGTTCCAGTCACCGAGGGCCCGCATCAGCAGACGCAAAAATGTCATGCGCTTCTCCAATGGGGCCGTAAGAACCATGCGGTCCAGTTCCCCGGCAACAAGTCGCACTGCCTCAAGGTTGAATCCTTTAACCTTCCCGCCGTGGTTGTGCAGGATGCTCAATGTGCCACCATCCACCGGGGGTCCCGCCCTCAGGTCACCTTTGGCCACACTGCCGGCCGGAACAGGCTGAGATTCCTGTAATGGCTTCTTCACCTGTACATGATATACCGATCCGGTAGTGCCACGCCCACCTACTGCCACAAAGAGGGACCCGTCCGGGGCCACTTCAATATCTGTCGGAGCAAAACCGGTAATTCCTGTAGACTCCATGAAGATACCGGCGGCATGGTCCTTTAATTCCTCAAGATCTGCATCAGGATGCGTGAAATAAATCCTGCCGAAGGTCCAATCACAGTAAAAAACAGCATCCCTATACTCAGGCGGAAACGCAGTGTGCCTGTAGACGGCAACTCCTGTTGGCGATCCCCGTCCGACGTTGACCAAAGGCGCGACACTGTCAAAATAGTAATCCGGTCGTTTCCATCCACGCTTCCAGCCCGGCAAGCGCCAGCCATGGTGCGCGCCCAGTTTCACCCGGTATAGGCGGGTTGGCGTATACCAAGGAAGCAGAAACTCACGCTCGCAATCACTGTCATAAGTGTAAATCTCGCCCTTGCTGTCGAAATCAAAATCATAGGGATTGCGGAATCCGTGACAGAGAACCACAGGGTCTTTTAATTCAGCAGAATAGCGAACCAGCGCACCACCTTCAATCCACCCTGAGTTCCCATCAGCGATTCCGCTGTGCCCCCTGAAATTCGCATCGTTGCCGCCGATCAGATATACCCTGCCCTGTGTATCCTTTCGTATCGCGTGCAACCCGTGCTCACCGCCTCTAAACTGAGCTATTTTTTCTGGTTCTGGTTTAAATTCCCCGTCCCCTTCAGGATCAGTATAGCGGTTGAAACTGCCACCCTCGCTGGTCAACAGGGTTTGCCTGTCGATAAATAACATCCCCATCGCCCCTGGGCTTGATTTGGCTATCAGGATATCACTGTCCGCGCGCCCGTCGCCATCTTCATCTACCAGGCGCTTTATATATCCACGCGATGAAATCACAACCCTGCCGGAAGGGTCAATGGTCATTGAGTAGACATCCGGGGCAAGTGCCTGATCCGCAAAAAGGGTGATTTCAAACCCGGGAGCAATGCGTAATCCCAACTGCGGAATGTCCTCAAGTTGCCCGTTGGCAATCCCGGAAAAAGCCGTGAGCGCCGTTATCAATCGATACCACATCAATTGAAAGGCTAGCGTATCTCACTATTAGGTCGAGACTCAATGCTCAACCATGCCGATCAGGCAGGAGAGGCAGGTAATAATCTCACGCCAGCCAAGGCTCAGAGGCCACGGCCCCTTTCGCTCTCTTGTGGCCACCGCCCATCATTGCCATCCAGGCACAAACCATTCGCAACGTCTCCCCGGTGCTTTTTTCTCCGCTTGCCGTACCCGCAAGGATACGGGCAAGAGGTTTGTCATGCGCGACGATATCCTCAGCCAGCTTACGCAATTCCACATCCTCAGCCTCCGGATAAATCCACTCTGCGGGATCATCTTCAGGATCAAGGTTCCCGTCGCTTAATATTTTAAACGCCGCTATTTTATATTCTTCATCTGGTGTGTGGTAACGGGAATCAGACATTGTGTGGTTTCCTCAGGTGTGTGGTTTCAGTAATCGCGGTTAATTCTCTTTCCCGCCTCTGGAAGGCGCAGGTTCCTGCAGGAAAGGCGAGCCTTTCTCCACATATCCCCTGATGGCATCAATAAGCAGATGGTTAGCCGTCTCGGCCGCATTTTTCC
>CAWVVE010000423.1:0-2958 GCA_963933075.1 uncultured Verrucomicrobiaceae bacterium
GCCTGGGTACGGGCGTATCGATAATGCTTACCTCATTGGGAGCTACAACGGCTACAGTCTTCATCTTATTGATCTTGAACCAAGTCTTGTAACATTAACTTCCCAAACAGGGGAAAATCAATATTTCCATCAGCAGCAGTTGCTCCTTGATCAAGGCCAATCACACCGCATTATGCCAATTGTTAACAATTAACATTGACCTCTTATCTGTAACCTCTTAAAAAATGTTAATGACCCCCAGTCAAAACACACTTCAATCAACGCGTGAAAGAATAACCGACACACTCCGTGCAGAAATATTATGCGGTGAGTGGTCAAATGATATCCCTGTACGCGAACACGCACTGGCTAAGCGCTTTGGAGTGAGTCGTGGTCCCGTTCGTGACTCACTGCTCCAACTCTCACAGGAAGGAGTTCTCGTTTACCAGACCAACAAGGGGGTTCGGGTCAACACACCACCCGCTGAGGAACAAAGGCAGTTGTTACAATCCATGCGAAGGCAAATTGAGACATTCTGCCTGAAAATATGCATCCGCAAACTCAACGATGCCGATAATGATAATCTTCAGGAAATACTCCAAAGCCTGACCCTTGCGTGTAACAGTGGCAAACTAACCGTCATTGCCAACAAGGACCTTGCCCTGCACCGGTATTTGGTGCGCCGAGCATCTGATGAACTTGAAGCCGTATGGCTTGGCATCACCTCCCGACTGTTGATGGATTATTCACGAATTGAGAAACCCGAGGAAATCATCACTGAGCATGCCGCTATTGTTGACGCTGTGACAAGCCGTAACCTGAAGGCTGCCCAAAAGGCACTGATTGCAAATATCATCTAATGCGCCTGTTTGCCTTTATTGCTCTGTCATTCATTGCAACGGATGGATTGACAGCCTCAACACATTCACCGCATCAGGGTGCAGTATTGTTCTCGCTGAAGGTTTATCCGCTACTCAGCAGCAAATGCTTCGCCTGTCATGGCAAGGACCCCAAGAAAATCAAGGGCGAGCTGGACCTCACCTCACGCGAAGGCCTCCTAATGGGAGGCGAAAGCGAACAGCCTTCAATAGTCCCCGGAAAGCCAATGCTCAGTCCGCTCTACCTGGCTGCCGCCCGTGATCACGAGCCTGACTGGCCGGCCATGCCTCCAAAAGAAAATGATAGCCTTGACTCCAGACAGGTAACAACACTAAAAAAATGGATCGAGTCGGGAGCCCCTTGGCCCGATGAGCAACTCCGCGCCAAACATACCGCTGAGGAAAGGTCAAAGTCTGCAACCTCTGAGGGAATACTTATAGAAACAAGCGGCGGGCTCTCAGAGGAATGGACTTATCGACGTTACAGGCCTGAGGACTTGTGGGCGTTTCTCCCCATAAAACAGGCACCAATACCACAAGCCTCGGCCAATCCTGTCGATGCGTTTATTTCACTCAAACTTAAACGCGCTGATTTTAAAGCTGCTCCTCAAGCGGATTTTCGCACACTTATCAAGCGGGCATTCTATGGCCTTACAGGACTGCCCCCCTCCCCCTACCAAATCTATGAGTTTCGCATTGCATGGGAAAAAAACCCTTCCAGTGCGTGGCATAATCTAATCGATGAACTGCTTGCCAGTCCACATTATGGGGAACGCTGGGGGCAACACTGGCTGGACATTGCGCGTTATGCCGACACAGGGGGCTATTCCAACGACTACGAACGCTCCAATGCCTGGCGCTACAGGGATTATGTAATTCGCGCATTCAACAACGACAAGCCCTACAATGAATTTGTCGAAGAACAGATTGCCGGTGATGAACTTTGGAATACACAGCCGAAAGGACAGCGGAATCCTGAACTTTTAATAGCCTCGAGTTTTCTCCGCATGGGTCCCTGGGACCCGGCAATGGTCAAGGCGCCGCAGGCAAGGCAGATTTATCTGGACGATGTCATCAACGCCGTGGGGCAGACTTTCCTCAGCACCACCATGCGCTGCTTCAAGTGCCATGACCACAAGTTTGATCCCCTTCCCACCCGCGATTATTACCGGATGTATGCAGCCTTTGCCACAACCCAATTAGCTGAGCGCCCGGCTCCATTTATTGACGTGGAAAATCTTTTAGGGCTGCAACAGGGCCGCACTGCGACGAAGAAAATGCTCACGTTCGCAACAAGTGAACACGATAAACTTTATAACAAGCAGGAATCCGCAGCCCGAAAATGGTTTGCTCAGCAGGGAAAAGATTATCTCGATGAAAACTCACGCAGGAAATTGCCCGACGATGAGAAACCGCCTCGCCATGTAGGCCTCTCCCCGGAAGAACAAGGAAGCAAAAAGGTAAGGGAGCAGGACCAGTGGATCTGGAATCGCCGTCTGGAGCGCTACAAACCGATGGTGCAGGGGGTTTATAACGGACTTGATCCGACGACCCTGAACGCACGTTCCATGCGAATGCCTAAATCTACCGGCGATCAGAAGGCCCGGCAAACCCACATCCTGATGGGCGGTTCACTGGATGCGCCAGGAGATAAGGTCTCACCCGGCGTTTTGAGTGCCTTGGGAATACCTGTGACAACAAAAGGAGGCGATCCCTACAAAATCACAAGCTCACCAAATGGACGTCGCCTTGCCCTGGCAAAGTGGATCACCAATCCCCGCAACACCATTACAGCACGGTCAATAGTAAACCGTGTTTGGCAACATCACTTTGGCAAGCCCCTGGCCGCCAACCCTAACAACTTTGGCGCAAAGGGCGGCAAGCCGACACACCCTGAGTTGCTCGATTGGCTGGCCGCCGACTTTATGAGTAATGGCTGGAAGTTCAAGCGACTTCACAGGATTATCATGCACTCCAGCACATACCGTCAAAGCGGCAATCACCCCGGAATCACACGCCTAAACAACATTGATCCCGATAATAACCTTGTTGCCTACAGGGCACCCCGCCGACTTACCGCCGAGGAACTGCGGGACAGCAT
>CAWVVE010000424.1:0-2953 GCA_963933075.1 uncultured Verrucomicrobiaceae bacterium
GAGTTCGGTGTCAGGCACCCGAAAACGGATGGCGCCATCGTCCTGGTAGATTTTCCCGGCCGCTTCAAGCCTGGAGAGGAAGTCAGTGTAGATTTCAGTCCGCTGGCTCTGGAGATAGGAACCGTGCCCACCGTCAACCCCGGGGCCCTCGTCCCAGTCGATTCCCAGCCAGCGCATGCCTTCAAGGATGGCATCGTGAGCGTCCAGGGTATTGCGAGCTTCATCGGTATCCTCGATTCTCAGGATAAAGCTTCCGCCGTGACGACGGGCAAAGAGCCAGTTAAAAAGGGCAGTGCGCGCGCCGCCGACATGCAGGTAGCCGGTGGGCGATGGAGCAAAGCGTGTCCTGACCTTGTTTAATTGCATATTCTAGGGCTCAACGATGCGTTCTGCCGGCGTGCGGGTCAAAGGGAACCACAGAAGAAGTGGTGAGTTTTCCGTTTCCAGTCAGCCACAGAACAACTTAGTATATTAATCATGTTTAAACTGAAAGTGCATTGGCAGATTATTATTGCGTTGGTGTTGGGCGTGGCGGCGGGTTCTGCCCTGCAGTCCATGCTTGGAGAGGGTGCGTCTGAATCATCGTGGGTTGAGATTTGTGAATTCTTCGGCAAGACAGTGTTCATTGGCCTGCTCAAGATGATCATCGTGCCGCTGATTTTTTCCTCGATCGTGACAGGGATTGCCGGGTTGTCCGGGGTCAAAGGGTTCGGAAGACTTGGCATCAAGACCCTTGGCTACTACGTGTTGAGCAGTGTGCTTGCAATCACCATTGGACTGACGGTGGTCAATGTCATGAAGCCGGGTTTGGTGGATGGCAAGCCCAATCCCGAGGTCAAGGAATTCATAAATAACAATAAGAATTTTGATAAGAAGGGGGAGTCAGTTAGCAAGGACGCGACCGGACTGCGCGAGGAGAAGCATGCGTTGGGAGTTGTCGGTGACCTGGCAGAGAGAATGATCCCGACGAATGTGTTTAAGGCAGCATCGGACAATGGCGCGATGCTCTCATTGATTTTTATCAGCCTGTTGACGGCCTTTGGCCTGATGGCAATTGAGGGACCGGGTAAGGAGGCGGTGGTAAGCGTGATCGGTGGAGTTAATAAACTGATGATCAAGGTTACTGGCTGGATTATGTGCCTGGCTCCCATCGGGGTATTTGGCCTGATGACTGCCACAATTGCGCAGACCGGCCCGTCTTTCCTGCTGGCAATGGCCACTTACATGGTGACGGTGCTCATTGCCCTCGGACTGCATTTCTTCGTTGCCCTGCCGTTGCTGCTTGTGCTTCTTGGAAGGGTAAATCCGTTGCGGCATTACCGCGCGATGCGTGATGCGCTACTGACATCATTCTCCACAGCTTCATCATCGGCGACGCTTCCGGTAACAATGCGATGCCTGCAGGATAATGCGGGAGTATCCAAGCGCACTTCAAGCTTCGTGCTTCCACTGGGGGCGACAGTCAACATGGACGGCACTGCCCTTTACGAGTGCATCGCAGTGCTTTTTGTGGCTCAGGTGATGGGTGCATCGCTGGACTTTGCAGGGCAATTGTCGGTTGTGGTGCTGGCACTGCTAACCAGTGTCGGGGTTGCAGGAGTGCCGTCGGCGAGTCTGGTGGCAATCGTCATTATTATCCAGAACGTGGCGGAGGATCAGCCCTGGGGCGGCGGAGCCATGGCAGCTGTCGGCGCTATTTACGCTGTCGACAGGATTTTAGACATGTGCCGCACCAGCGTAAATATCTTCAGTGACTCCTGCGGGGCGGTCATTATTGCCAGGAGTGAGGGGGAGCAGGGAGTGTTGGTAGAAGGTGAGCTGGAATCCTCCTCAGCGTCCAAAACGGAAGAATGAGTCTGCATTCCGCTCGGTTGCCTTCGCCAGTTGCTGGAGCGTGATGCCGCGAAGCTCGGCGATGAATTGTGCCGTGTGCAGGGTGTGGGATGGTTCACATCGCTTGCCGCGGTGCGGCACGGGAGCGAGGTAGGGGGCATCGGTTTCGAGCATGAATGCATCAGCAGCAGCCTGCAGCGAGCATTGCTGCATTTCCTTTGCGCTTGGGAAAGTCGAGATACCGGTAAAAGAGATCATATGTCCTTTGTCGATAAGCGGTTTTGCGGTTTCCCAGGAATGCGTGAAACAATGAAACACCGCACGCAACCTGCCGTGGAATGGCTCCATGATACGTAGAATGTCCGACCAGCATTGATTGCCCCTGTCCCGCTGGTGGATGACCGCGTTCAATTCCATTTCAGCAGCAAGCTCAAGCTGTGCCTTGAAAAAATCGGCCTGTCTTTGCCGATAACTCTCCTGCTCCCATCCCTCTGGGGGAGGATGAAAGTAATCCAGCCCGATTTCCCCTATTGCCGCAACTTCTTTTCTTGCGGCTAATTTGCGGATTGCTTGCAGCCAGTCACCGTCATTGCTGACGTCGGTAACAGAGCAGGGGTGAATCCCGACCGCGGCGTAAACAGCAGAATGTTGATGGGCAAGGTCGATGCAGTGCGCGCTGTCCTCAAGGTCGGTTCCAATCGTTACCATGCGGGTGATTCCTGCCGCGCGAGCACGCTCAATGACTGCATTGATATCTTCCTTAAACTGTCGGGATGCCAAGTGACAGTGGGAGTCGGTGAGCATTGGCAGGGCTGGTGGCAGTTACGTGAAGCCTACCATCTGAGCACGCTGCTTGCCCATGTAAGTCCGGCACCGAAGGCAACAAGAACCACGATATCTCCCGCTTTGATGGCTTTTGTTTTATTTGCCTCATCAAGGGCAATAGCGACGGCGGCGGCAGAGGTATTACCGTATTTATCGAGGTTTATAAATGTCTTTTCCTTTGGTATTCCCATTCGGTCGGTAATTGCCTCAATGATCCGCAGGTTGGCCTGATGGGGAATTAGCATGTCAACATCCTCAGGGGTAAGGTTTAAGCCTTTAAGGGCATCCTCAGCCG
>CAWVVE010000425.1:0-2943 GCA_963933075.1 uncultured Verrucomicrobiaceae bacterium
TTTCTATCCACGGTATACAGCTTCGCCAAGAGAACTTCTTTTTCCTTTCTAAGCCCTGCGATCCTGGCGGCGGACTCCTCGTCCGCTGCCCTTGCCCAGATGCCGTCGACAAGGTTGGATCGTCGCCAGCGGGGCGGTGCCTCAATGGAATCCAGAGAGGTAACCTTGGCATTCAAGGCGCGATTTTTGCCTCCTTTGTCAAGCACCTCAATCTCAGCCAAGGCAAAGTTGTAGTCACTAGAGCCCCTCTTAACCAACTTGGCAGCATGGACACGGAGATACCGTGCGGAGGATTCAACACTATACTCGAGAGGCACCAGGCCGGGATTGGCAAAGTCCTTACCCGATTCATCCGCCAGGACTTGCGACCGGGAGAAGTCCTGGAGATTGGAAGCGATAAGCTTGAAACGGACGGGGAATCCAAACCCTGCACCAATATTATTGAATGCGTCATGACAGGCATGCAGCACGATTTTTTGTATGTCAACGCGTTCACCAAGGTCGAGTTGCACCCACTTGGCGCTGTCCGGAGATTTCTCGACTTTGCTGTGGTAACCGAACTCGGGACGTTTGTCTGACGGTCCTGACTTCGCCTTTAAATCCCGGATGGCGGATTCCACCCGGCTCAACTCCTCACCCCCCTGCTTCTTAATTTCTCCCTCAATCCTGCTTTTCTCGGCACGAATACCAATGAGCTCACCTGCCAGTTGCGATCGGCGTTTTTCTGTTTGCGGATCACTGCCATAATCCCTCTCAGCCTTATCCACTGCTGCAAAAACCGACTGCAGGCTGTAGTAGTGATCCTGCGTAAAAGGATCTCCTTTGTGCGCATGGCAACGGGCACACTGGATGGTTACCGCGCAAAATGTATTGAACACATTCGAGGTCATGTCATCCCGGTCGAGGTTCCTGGCAACCTTGCCATCAATCTTTGATTCTGGCACCTCGACGTGCCCAATGAAGTCCCACGGGCCGGCAGCAAGGAAACCGAGCCCGAGAATTCCGTCCGGTGTATCCGGGAAAAGGGCATCTCCTGCCACCTGCTCCTGAATAAAGCGGGCGTAGGGCTTATCCTCATTTAATGAACGGATGACGTAATCCCGGTATGGCCATGCGTTGGAGCGAAGTTTGTCCTTGTCGTATCCGCAGGTGTCAGCGTACTTGGCCACATCAAGCCAGTGCCGGGCAAATCGCTCACCATACCGGGGGGATGCAAGGAGACGATCGACAAGAACCTCATAAGCCTTGTCCGGATTCCCGGCGTAGGCAGCCAGAAATACATCCACTTCCATTGATGTTGGGGGCAAGCCGGTAAGGTCATGGGTCAGCCGTCGAACCAGGACCAGGGGGTCAGCCCGCTTCGAGGGCTTTAGCCCTTTCTCACGAAGCTTGCCAAGAATGAAATAGTCCACCTCATTGCGGCACCACTGGTTCGCCGGAGGCACGGCAGGCAGGGTCATCGCCTGCCGCGACCACCAGGTATCGTCTGCCTGAATCGCGGTGGGAGCAAGTAACCCAATCAGAAGGCTCAGGGTAAAGTGAGCACGAGGCAGATATTTCATGACTTGGTTAATGGATATAATGCATTAACACGGCGGAAAGCAACTATCCGCTGTTACCACCGGAATTCCACTTTTGCCACTCCCCATTGCGCAGGCAACAACCTGTATCTCCAGAAAGCAACCACTCCCCCTGCTCGATCTTCAGGACTGCCCGGATTTAACGGGTAAGGAAATCATGACTCAACCGGGAAATAAGCGAAAAGAGCAGGCAAGTGTCTGCTTATAATTTCCATAATAAATTCATGCTTTAAGGCTTGCTCTCCTCACTCCCGATACGCTGAAATACATGAAATTACTTTTTGGGGAAATTGGGCAATTTAAAATCACAGTATTTCCATACTATTGCGGGCACTTGCCTTGCTCTGGTTTGGTTCGCTATGGACTGCAGCCATGGAGCGACAATGGTTGTCGGCTTTCGGGGCAATGCTAATGAGAGCCAGGGACCGGCATCACCCCTCGTCATGAAAGCGATCGAAGGTAGCGGAAAGTATGTTCCCATTACCTGGTCAATATCAAAACCGAAACAGTTCACCAAAGAGAGTTCAGAATTCATGGGCAGTTTTGAAAGCGCTAATACCCGAATGATATGGAGGGGCTACGACATCCGGTTAAATTCGCCTTATCCCCTTCAGGCCAGCATTCTCAACAAGCCCGTTTTTTTCCTGGATGAAAACATTGTTAACAGTGGTTCCCTTTCCGCCAGTGGAAAGCTTACCATAGGCACCACAAAGAAAAAAATCCTGAGCATTCAGGATAGTGCAGAGCGGACCGGTGCTCCTCTTAATGGCAACAACAACAGCTCCCTTATCAAGGATGGAAAAATCGATATGGACCTGATCCTCATAATCTCTGCGGGTATAAGCGGATTAATCTTGATATTAATTCCCGAACGAAAGCGCAAAAGGAATCTCATCAAAGAAACAAACCTGGCCCTGCTAAGGCGCCCGAGACAATAGCCCGCCATTCGGGAAATTGCTTTCTTACACCTCGAATCCCCTGAGGTCTGTGGCTCGGAGTTATCTTTGCTGTTTAGTGACTGCTGAAACGAAGCCCGTTGCATCGCCTCAGCGCATCAATCACCAGGTTACTGTCGCTTGTGAGTTCGTTTTACTCTGATGCCTATTATGCTAATGTTTTGATACTGGGCTTTAAACATTACTGAGAATGGAATCCGATTCCGAAGAATTTGTGCGGCTTCTTACTGAAGCACAGGGTCCTGTATATGGCTACATTGTGACCCTGCTTCCGGACCGTAACAGGGCCCGGGATCTCCTCCAGGAGACCAATATCACTCTCTGGAAAAAAGCCGATAATTTCGAGGAAGGCACCAATTTTAATGCCTGGGCCTGCAGGGTGGCATATTTTCATGTCCTGGCCTTCC
>CAWVVE010000426.1:0-2941 GCA_963933075.1 uncultured Verrucomicrobiaceae bacterium
TTGCTGTGGCGATGGTTGCGCCGGTATTTTTTCGCGGCTTGGCAGTGGCGCAGGTGATCGTCATCGAGAGGGCGGGAACCGTCCTAAGGCGGGGATCTGCCACTTGAGAACCGGCGTGAATGTGCAGTAGTGGGGGATGCACAATTTAGCGCCTTTTGTCTTTGCGGTTATATTATTGATGAACGGGGGATCGCATGCCACACCTCTTGGGGGCAGTCGACCTAATGTCATCCTCGTGATTACTGATGACCAGGGCTTCGCGCCAGTTGGTGTCCATGGACATCCCTGGATCAAGACGCCCAATCTTGATGCCCTGCACGGGCAGAGTACACGGTTCACGCGCTTTCTGGTTAGCCCGACTTGTTCGCCGACACGAGCTGCCCTTATGTCGGGTCGCCATCCGATGAAGAATGGGATCACGCACACCATCCTGGAGCGTGAACGCATGGCACTGAGCACGGTGACTCTTCCCCAGGTCCTTGCCAAGGCGGGATATGTATCGGGGATTTTCGGTAAGTGGCACCTGGGTGACGAGGAGCCTTACCAGCCTCATCGACGAGGTTTTGATGAGGCCTTTATCCATGGGGCGGGGGGCATCGGGCAGGCTTATAATTGTTCCTGTGCCGATGCGCCGGGGAATAAATACTTCAACCCGGCAATACGTCATAATGGTTCCTTTGTAAGGACCGAAGGTTATTGTACGAATCTTTTTTTCACTGCGGCACTTGGCTGGATCAAGCAGGTCAAGGACAAGGGCAAACCTTTCTTTGCGTATGTAACAACCAATGCCCCGCATGGCCCCTTCATTGCGCCTCCTTCAAACACCAAGAGGTTTACCGATCTGGGCTTCTCCGCCAAGGTTGCCGGTTTCTACGGCATGATTGAGAACATTGACGAGAACATGGGGCGGTTGATGGCAAAGATTGACGAATGGAACCTGGCCGAGGATACGCTCCTGATTTTCATGTCGGATAACGGCATGACAGGCGGTGGCTCCGGGCGGGGAAAAGTGGGGGTAGCCAAGGATGGAAGCGCGATGAATGCCTATAATGCCGGCATGAAGGGGCAGAAAGGCTCGCCTGACGAGGGTGGTGTCCGGGTTCCTTTCTTTGTGCGCTGGCCAGGGAAACTCAAGGCAGGAAGAGATGTGGATGTGCTTTCAGCGCACATTGATCTTTTGCCGACCTTGGCGGAGCTTGCCGGGGTTGAGGATTTGCCGCGCAACCAGGTGGAAGGGCGCAGTCTGGTTCCGCTGCTTGGCAACCCGGAGGCAAAGTGGCAGGATCGTCACCTGTTTACCCAGATTGCCCGATGGAAAACCGGTTCAGAGCCCAATGATCACATGTGGCAGAAATTTGCCGTGCGCAACCAGCGCTATCGCCTGGTGGGAGGCAGCCTTTATGACATGGAAAAGGACCCTTTGCAGAAGGTGGATGTGGCAGCCAAACACCCGGGAGTCGTTAAGTCGATGCGGGCGGCGTATGAAGAATTCTGGAAGGAGGCACGTCCTCTTATGGTAAATGAAAAGGCACCCATGTCTCCGACTCGTCCCTTTCATGTGTTGTTTAACAAGCAGAAGGCCGATGGAGGAATTCCAAAATGGAAGGTGCCGCCATTGTAGGGTTGCTTAGCCCTATCAAGGATAGAACTGTCCCCTGCAACGTGGAGTTGATGCTGTAAATGGGTGATGAATGGTGAACGGGATGTCCTTGCCCCTTCAGGTGGCATTAGTTTTGTGTCGGTGAATCTTTTCATTTTAATGGCGAGGTATCTCGGCATGAATCTGATTGCTGTCCTGTTTTTCGCGGGTTGCGAGAGGCGTCAGGAAAAGGTGAAATTTCATCAAGATTCCCCGCCAGGAAATGAGCTGGTGATGTTGAAAGTGCGGCGGGTAGAGCGTTCGGATAGAATAAATCCCAGGATGGCTCCGGCTTTTGCAAGGAAGGTGGATAACGCGGAATTCAAAGATGTCAGGGGAGAATGGAAGAGTGAGCGCTTGAGTGCTGCGGCGCTGGCGGATTTAAAGGGCGTTTTTGATTCAGAGGGCATCAACAGGAGATTTTTCGCTGGTGCTTTTCGTGCAACGCCGGCACTCCCTGATAATCTGCAGGTGATTGGCGAGTCAGCCTCCGGGATCACGGAGTGGCGTTCCGGGACTAAGTTTCAATGGCTTGAGGGGAGCAGGTTCGCTGAGTCGGTGAAGTTGTTGCTGCAGAGGTTTTCTCTTCGCAGTGAGTTCAAGTTAATTAGTGTCAGTGTTGTTAAGGAGAGGTTGGAGGCGGTGGTCATTGCCGAGCATGCCGGAGAGGGAATGCAGGCGAATGCGAGGTGGCATTGTCTCTGGGAACTCAAGGCAGGGGATAAGCTGGAGCTTCTTGAGTTGAAAATGGAGGATTATGTTGAAACCCGATCGAAGTCCCGGGCTTTATTTACTGAGGCAACTGAGCAGGTGCTTGGAGCGACTCCGCATTTTGAGTCACAGGTAAAGGGTGGGATTTCTCAATGGGCAGGCAGCATTACGCGTTTTGGAGACATGGCGCTGACAGGGCATCATGGGATGGCGGTTGGAGATGTTGATGGTGATGGGCGTGAGGATCTCTTTGTCTGTGACGGAGGCAGTTTGCCGAATCGTTTATACAGGCAACGCCCGGATGGAAGCGCAGAGGATGTTTCCCGTTATTCCGGGATTGATTGGCTCGAGGACTCGAGGGCTGGACTCCTGATTGATATTGATAATGATGGCGACCAGGATCTGGTCGTTGCCACCATAGCGATGGTGGTCTTTGCGGAGAATGACGGCAGTGGCAGGTTTACCCTCAGAGGGGGATTCTCCGGGGCTCAGTATCCGTTCTCCTTGTGTGCGGCGGATTATGATCTTGACGGTGATCTTGATGTCTATGTCTGCGTATATGGAGAGGGGGATTCTGATTCGAATGGGAGA
>CAWVVE010000427.1:0-2939 GCA_963933075.1 uncultured Verrucomicrobiaceae bacterium
CCAATACGATCAGCACGCTCATACACAATGACCTCGTGCCCCGCCTTGTTGAGTTGATCCGCTGCCGCCAGGCCGGCCGGTCCGGAACCGACGACGGCAACCTTCTTGCCGGTACGCGCAGCGGGTTCAGCAGGAGTTACCCAGCCCTCGGCAAACGCACGGTCAATGATCGTGTTCTCGATATTCTTGATGGTAACCGGCGGATTGGTGATCCCCAACACGCACGAGCCCTCACAGGGCGCCGGGCACACACGGCCGGTAAACTCCGGGAAGTTATTGGTCTTGTGAAGGCGATCAATCGCCTCCTTCCAGCGTTTCTGATAAACAAGGTGGTTCCACTCGGGAATAAGGTTGTCTATCGGGCAGCCGTGGCCGGATTGACAAAAAGGCACACCACAATCCATGCAGCGCGCACCCTGCGTCTGCAGATGATCCTCATCCGGACTGGTGTTAATCTCCTCGTAATCCTTCAAGCGCTCCAACGCATCGCGATAAGGCACCGCCTCGCGCTCAAACTCCATGAATCCAGTTGCTTTACCCATCTTGAAAATCTTCTATTTTGAATCCAGTCAGGCGACCAGTTCCTTCCCTGCTTGTTTGCGTTCCAGCAGGACGCGCTTGTAATCCGTTGGCATCACCTTCACGAACTCGCCAAGTGCGCTGCTCCAGTGATCAAGCACCTCCCTGGCAACCGTCGAGCCGGTCCTTGCGGCATGCTCTTCAATGAGCTCCTGTAACTCGGCGATATCCTCAATTTCCTCGACCTTCTCCAGTGCCACCATCTCCATGTTGCAGTTTGGCTCAAACTCATTCTCTGGATCCCAGATATAAGCCACTCCACCGGACATGCCGGCGGCAAAGTTACGCCCCGTCGGGCCGAGAATCACGACACGTCCACCAGTCATGTATTCACACCCGTGATCACCCACGCCCTCAATGACAGCATGCGCCCCGCTATTGCGCACGCAGAACCGCTCCGCAGCACGACCGCGAAAGAATGCCCTGCCCCCGGTGGCGCCATAAAGACAGACGTTGCCCACGATAATATTTTCTTCAGGAGCAAAACTGGACACCTTCGGGGGATAAATAGTGAGTTGACCGCCGGAGAGCCCCTTGCCCACGTAATCATTACCATCCCCCTCCAGTTCAATGCTCACTCCCTTTGCCAGAAAGGCGCCAAGGCTCTGCCCTGCTGAACCACTGAACTTGATCTTTATCGTGTCATCGGGAAGTAAATCCGCGCCATGTGCCTTTGCTATTTCATTGCTTAGGATCGTTCCCACCGTGCGGTCAGTGTTAATGATCGGTAGCTCAATCTCGACCGCATCACCTGTTTCCAGAGCGGGCTTGGCCAACTCAAGCAACTTCATGTCGAGCACCGCATCAAGGCCGTGATCCTGCTTCTGCGTGCAGTAGGTCCCGGCATCGGCATGCGGCTTCTCAGCCGGCGTCAGGATGGCGCTCAAGTCGATACCATCGGCTTTCCAGTGGTCGATGGCCTCCTTCATCTCAAGGGCGTCCACCCGGCCAACCATCTCGTCAATAGTGCGGAAACCGAGCCTGGCCATGATCTGTCGCGCTTCCTCGGCGACCATAAAGAGGTAATTCACCACATACTCCGGTGAACCGTTGAATTTTTTCCGCAGTTGCGGATTTTGCGTCGCGATACCCACCGGGCAGGTGTTCAGGTGGCACTTGCGCATCATGATGCATCCCATCGTGATGAGTGGCGCGGTGGAGAAGCCCATCTCCTCAGCGCCCAGCAACGCGGCAATGACCACATCACGCCCGGTCTTAAGTCCACCGTCAGTCTGTAATACCACCCGGCTGCGAAGATCATTGAGCACCAGCGTCTGGTGTGTCTCGGCAATGCCCAGTTCCCACGGCAATCCCGCATGCTTGATGCTGGTAAGCGGAGAGGCACCGGTTCCGCCAGTCTCTCCAGAGATTAAAATATGATCCGCCTTGGCCTTGGTCACGCCTGAGGCAATCGTGCCGACACCCATTTCCGAGACCAGTTTCACGCTGACACGCGAAGCACGATTGGCATTCTTCAGGTCATGAATCAACTGCGCCAGGTCCTCAATCGAGTAAATGTCGTGATGCGGCGGCGGGCTGATCAATCCCACTCCCGGTGTCGAATGCCTTATGCGGGCAATATTGTCATCCACCTTGCGGCCGGGCAATTCTCCCCCTTCACCCGGCTTGGCGCCCTGGGAAATCTTGATCTGTAACTCATCGGCATTGGTAAGGTACCAGATGGTAACACCAAACCGGCCCGAGGCGATTTGCTTGATGGCCGAGCGCTTGGAATCCCCGTTGGGCAGGGGATTGAAACGCTGAGGATCCTCACCCCCCTCGCCGGTGTTGCTCTTGCCTCCCAAGCGGTTCATGGCAATGGCCAATCCTTCGTGCGCCTCAGCCGAAATGGAACCGAAACTCATTGCTCCGGTGCAGAAACGTTTCACGATCTCGCTGGCAGGCTGCACCTCCTCAATCGGAATCGGGCCGCCATTGACACCTTCCTTGAACTCCATTAATCCGCGCAATGCGCAGCGCGCCTTGGTATCAAGGTTGATATGGTCTGAGAACTGCTTGTAGGAATCGAAATCATTCGTGCGCGCAGCGGCTTGGAGCGCAGCAATAGATTCCGGGTTCCACGTATGCTTCTCGCCCTCAGCCCTCCAGTGAAATTCACCCGGATTGGGCAAGGTCTCCATCTTGTCCTCCTCCCGCGGCGGAAATCCCAGGGCATGACGACGCCGCATTTCCTCTGCCAGTTCCTCAAGATTTACTCCCTGCACACGGCTTGCCGTACCTGTGAAACACAGGTCAATGACGTCATCCCGCAGACCGATCGCCTCAAAGATCTGCGCCCCTTTATAGGAATGAAGCGTGGAGATGCCCATCTTGGCCATCACCTTGAGCATGCCCTTGGC
>CAWVVE010000428.1:0-2939 GCA_963933075.1 uncultured Verrucomicrobiaceae bacterium
CAGCCACGGGTATTCTTGGCGGCAGTCTCCCTGAAGTCACGCAAAAAACTGGATTGCGTCATGGTCTGATAAATGCCGCGGGAATCAAGGGCGCTCTCTTTTGAAAACTGTATGATCGGGCACGGCTCAACAGCTCCTGTCGGACTAATGTGGTGACTAATCCCGGTGGTCATTGGACAAAGAGCCTGCCCCTTATGGTCGTAATAGGAATCAATTAAAATCAATGGCAGCTTGGCTCGCATATCGACGACAAATTGCCGCACCCTCCGCAACTGTTCAGGAGTCAATGCGAGTTGCGGGTTAATCTGGGGACCTACCGGACGGTAAGTATGATACCATGCATAATGAACTCCGCGTTTAATCAGTTTGCGCAGCCATTCCTCCCTCAGCAAATCATCGATATTGGATTGACACAAACTGGTGGCGACACCAGTAAGCAACCCATTATTCAAGCAGGCATCCAGACCGCGCAATGTGCGATTCAGAACATCTTTCCCACCACGACGCTCATTGCTGACAATTTCGGTCCCTTCAATACTGATGAGAGGGGTCGCGTTACCGAGTTTGCGCAATTGCTTGGCTTTTTTATCAGTAATTAACTGGCCGTTGGTAAATACCTGAAAGTAACAATCAGGATGTTGCGCAATTAATTCAATGAGCTCCGGATACATGAAGGGTTCACCCCCAAGAATACCGAAAAACCGGTTCCCGTTTTCGCGCGCATCGTTGATGATACGATTGAGACCATCAAGTGGAATCGCCTCGCGCGGTTTATCGACATCCACCCAGCATCCCTGACACCTCAGGTTGCAGCTGTTGAGTATTGAGATATAGAGAAAAGGCGGGAAAAATTCCCCGCGTTTCATCCGTTTCTTGAACTTGATGACACTCCGCGCCGTTCCAAAACCGAGGTTCCAGGCAGCTTTTTTCAAACATCCCAAGTCGGCACTTTTAAGTGTCCTGTAAAGTAATTGTGGAATAATCATGGTAAGGACTCCCGTTATCCAGCTGTCATTCGGTATGTGGGCACAGGCTGCCCCGGCCGGAAATGCTCAAGATGGTCAATGCTGTAATTCGCGCCGAACTGGAGTTTGAGGATTTCCTCAAAGACAGTTATCGATTCCTTTCGAAGTAAATCCGGAGGCGCTTCAGCTCTCATATTGAGTAAAATCTCGCCATCTTCAAGCGATTCAGTAAGCCGATGTGAAAATTCCGGCTGCTCGCCCCCCCTTACCAGACTTAAGGCAGCCATCTCATAAGGATCCCCCTGCGGGGAAATTGTCATCTTCATGTGCGCTATCTCTGCTCCCGACTGGTAAACTGCCTGACCCAGAGATTCTGCAAGTTTATATAAAAGGGAATTCCCGTCAACTTCCTCCTTGCAGGTAAAGGAAACAGAGCAGTTAAGCCAGCCCAGTAAGCTCTCTCCCTTTCCATAAAGCTCGTAATCGACGTCCATGATTTTGTCACTGGCTATTTTGCTCTCATACACAGCCTTAAACCATGGAGCAAGACCTTTCCCGCTTCTTGCCGAAACATTAAATATCCTTGATCCCGGAAACCTCGAGGCAAGCAGCTCGTTTAGCCGCTCAAGATCATTTTCATCGATAAGGTCCACCTTGTTGACTACAATCATCTCCGCTTCCTCAAGTTGCTTAAGATAAATGTAGATGACATTCTCGGAAAATTTAGCGGCAGGCCCACTGTCCAATATCCGCAATGCCCTGACAGGGTCGACAACAACGCTCATTGCGGAAACGCGGAAGCTATCACCGTAGATATTTTGCAATGGAAGGCTGACTGTCGCCACAAGGTCAGTACAGCTGCCAACCGGCTCTGCCAGAAATACGTCCGGCCGATCTTTTGCCGTCAGCTCCTTGGCCGCCTCCACCAGGGAGTTGAACCTGCAACAGAAGCATCCTCCGGCTATCTCCTCTGTTGGAAACTCCTCTGAGCGAACTACGGCTGTGTCCACGAGACCGGCCCCCTGATCATTTGTAATCAACCCCACGCGAAGTCCCTCTTGTACCAGATGCCTTGCAAACTGAAGTATTGACGTGGTTTTTCCCGCTCCCAGAAACCCACCAATCATAATGTATCTTGATTGGCTCATGAACCCAGGGGGACAGGACGGACTCTGACATCATCAAACTGAATCTCATGCCCTGAATAAGCGGTTCCCCAAAGGGAGGCCTTTCCCTGACCCGGTGAACCTTTGTGCTTAAGCGTAACCGTCGGCTTCTCAGGCCTTTCCTCGCTCACATGCCACACACGGCCATCAACGCGCCAGTCTTCACCATCAGGCGCAATATCAAGTTGCAGGACCGTCCATTCATCGTGCTTCCACTTATATGGAATAGCCTTGACGGACTCCTCATTCTTAACGAGCTCAACAACACCCTTCGAAGGGACCACGCGCAAGCGAAAGCCGGATATCCCGTGCAAACCAACAGCAAACCGGGGATAACTACGCCTTTTCCTGAAACTGCGAATCTTCGCGCTCACTGAGGCCGCTCCCTTAAGTGAGGGCCCCAAAATCACAGCATTCTCCGAAAGCGGCTCATTCTCCATGACCAAAAATTGCTTGTCTCCTTCACCCTTTGTCACCTTGAACACTCCATCGATTTCCATAATGCCCTCAGGCAATAAGCCTGGCTCAGCACTTTGGAAATCATTCTCGTATGGGGATACTGACGGCAATTTTTTCTGGGCATGGACCGCAATGCCGGTGAGTGCAAAAATGACGATGGTAATTCTATTCATTGAGCTCATTCGTTACTAATAGCTTCCAAGAAGGATCCTCGAAGTGCAAGACCTGTAGCAAAAATGCAAAAAAACAGGCCACCTATACTAATCAAACCGGTAATGCAGGCGATACCCGCCAGTGGAATTCCACCTGCATTCCCAAAAACGTTTGGAGCAATAGCAATTAAAGCAGA
>CAWVVE010000429.1:0-2938 GCA_963933075.1 uncultured Verrucomicrobiaceae bacterium
TGAGAAAGGATAACGCAAGGGCTGTGGTTGCGCAGATGCCGAAAAACGGCGGGGTAAAGGAGTATTTGGGGGTCAGCACGGCGGCGAAGTTCAATTCGCCCGGGTTTTCCTACTTCATCAGGGCAAAGCGCTTTTTTAACAACTCACTGGCATCAGCACCAGCGGTTTTCTCCTGGCTGGTATCAATCAATTGCTGCTCAAGGGTATTTTTTGACGGGCGCTCGTTCTGGTAGAAGACGCCGAATTTACCGGGATACTGGATGTCGGCGATGGCGTAGGCATCCGGCTCACTGGTCACGTCATGGCGCTCGTCATCCTCCGGGGTATTGTCCCATGTCTTTTCCTCGATCAACTTAAACTCGCCGCCCTTGCGGGGGTTGCCGTCATCAAAGGCGCCCTTGTAGAAGATTACGCACTCGGAGAGCACCTCGACCACGGAAAAACCGGGATGCTTGATGGCCCGCTCGAACATTTCCATCATGTGCTTGACCTGGGCCGCGTGGGTGCGGGCGATGAAGCTTGCGCCGGAAGACACCAGTTTCTTCATCGGGTTTACCGGCTGGTCCATGGCTCCGCCGGGATCTGTCTTCGACCGGAAGCCGATTGGTGATGTGGGTGAGGTCTGTTTTTTCGTCAGCCCATAGACAAAGTTGTCCATGATGATGTAGGTGAGGTTGGGGTTTTTCCGGGCACAGTGCTCGAGGTGGTTGCCGCCGATGGAAAACCCGTCACCATCCCCGCCGAAAGCGAAGACATGCAGGTCGGGGCGCGACAGGCTGACACCCATGGCAAGGGGCAATACCCGGCCATGGATGAAGTGCAGGCCGTGACTGTTGACGAAGTAGGGGAAGCGTGAGGCGCAACCAATGCCGGCAAGCGTGCATATTTTCTCATGGGGGATCTGGAGTTTTTCCAGCACCTTGAAGAAGGCTGCCAGGACAGCGAAGTCACCGCATGCCGGGCACCAGGTGGGGTGGTCGGAAAGGAGTGACTTCTTGGTGAGTTTCTCGGGCTCGGCTGGTGCTGCTGTTGACATCAGGGAACTGGGTTTTTGAAGTTTAAGGTTTACAGGTTATCTGGGGAAAGAGTCAGTTAAGCGGAATTCTCGATCCCGGCAATAATCTCGCGGATCTTGAAGTTGAGCCCGTCACACTTGGTAAGGCTCTGTATCTTGGAGTCGGCATAGCGGGCCCGCAGAAGGGTGGCCAATTGACCATATCCATACATCCCTTCATCGTTCATCTCGATGACGAGAACCCTTTTGAAGGCATCCATGATCCCGTCAATTCCGCCGGGCATCGGATGGATATGGCGCAGGTGAATTGCCGAGACGGCATGACCGTTGTCACGTGCGACATTCACCGCTTCACGAATCGGTCCCCAGGTGGAGCCCCAGCCAATAAGCAGGACCTCACCTTCCTTGTCCCCATGAATGTCAGGCAGGGGCAGGGCAGCGGCCATCCGCTTGTGCTTTTCGCGCCTGCGGTCCGTCATCTTCTGGTGGATTTCCGGGCCTGAGCTCGGATGGCCCCACTCGTCGTGCTCGAGCCCGGTGACGACGGGATATTTGCCGCCGGTCATCCTGGTGCCTGGCGGAGCATGCTTGGTCTCCGCGTCAAAGGGGTAAGGCTTGAAATCCTCATCACGTGGCTCGAGGTCGAGCTCTGGAGTAATGACAGCGGACACATCCGGCTCGGGAAAGGCCTCAATGCGGCTGGAGAGGGACTGGTCGGTGAGGATCACCACCGGGGTGCTGAATTCCCGTGCAATCCGGCCGGCTTCAATGGCGATATAGTAGCAGTCCTCAACATCCTTCGGGGCAATGATCACCCGCGGGGTGTCCCCGTGACTGCCGTAGATGGCCTGCATCAGGTCACTCTGCTCAACGCTGGTCGGCAGGCCTGTGGAGGGTCCCCCGCGCTGAACGTTAATAACAATTAAGGGTAACTCGGCCATGGATGCGTAACCCATCGCCTCCATTTTCAGTGACAACCCGGGCCCGGAACTTCCGGTCACGGCAAGATGCCCGGAATAGGCAAAGCCAATCGCCGTGGACACGGCGGCAAGTTCGTCCTCGGACTGCACGAAGATTCCACCATACTTCGGCAGTTCACTGCGCAATTGCTCCATGATCGAGGACCATGGGGTAATCGGGTAACCGGCTCCGTAACGGACACCGGCGGCAAGGAGCCCGTAGGTCAGTGCGGTATTGCCGTCAGTGGTGATGCGTCCATCCGTCTCGGCTTCACCTGGCTGGAACTCATAGCTCCTGTTGAAGATGTCACCGAGTTGATAGGCATACCCGGCATCAAATGCCAGCATGGCGTTGCGCAATACACTCTCGTGCTTGTTCTTGAACTGGGTCTCGATAATGTGGACAAGTTTCTCGCGCTGGAGCTCGAACAGGTTGGTGAGCAGGCCGAGAACAAAGATGTTCTTGCCGCGGTCCCGGGCGGATCCGCCGATAGCCTCCACCGTCGTGCTGGTCATGGGCACCCCGACCAAGGTAACCCTGCTGTTGGGCAGGTCAGGCTCGACGTGGTCCGTGTCGTAGAGGCAAACCCCGCCGTCGCGCAGTGTATCGATGTGATTTTCGTAGCTGTCCTGGTAGAAGGCGACCAGGAAGTCGGCATCGTCACCGGGTGAGAGGACTTCGCCGGAACCGATACGTACCTGAAAGATAGAGGCTCCACCGCTGATCGTTGAGGGAATGGTCATGTAGGTCATGACCTCCTGAGCGCTGCGGCCGGCGAGTCTTGCCAGTAGTCCCCCGATTGTCTGGATACCGTCTTGCGAATTGCCCGCGAACCGGATCACGGCATTATTAATGTCCTCTTTCCGTTCGGAGGTCGTTGCGTCAGTGGTTGACGGTTTCTGGTCGGCAATTGGGGATGAGCTCATTCGACGCGGGCACATTACTTCCTTCGTCTTTTTTGGC
>CAWVVE010000430.1:0-2934 GCA_963933075.1 uncultured Verrucomicrobiaceae bacterium
CAGTTTCCCCGAGGTCAGCTTCCAGGTCATAGAGCTCATCAACCTTCTTGCGGCCATCCTCAACGGCATAACCATGGAAATGCGCATTGGGCTTGAGATACTTCCACTTGCCCCTGCGCACGCCGGCATTGTTGAAATAAAAGTAGTCACGCCCGGTTTCACGCTTGCCGAGCAGCAACTCCGTTTGATCCATGCCATCAATGCGCCGATCTTCCGGTGTCTCAAATCCGCACAGGTTGGCAAAGGTCGGCATAAAATCAATGGTGGCAAAGATGGCATTGTTGACACGGCCCGCCGGAACCTTCCCCGGCCAGCGGACAATACAGGGCAGGCGATAACCGGCCTCATAGGGCGAGCCCTTGCCGTTGCGCAAGGGGCCCGCTTCCCCCCAGAAAATGGAATCCTTGGGATGCCCCCTCTTGCGCTTGGTATACTTGTCCTGGTTCCACGGGCCGTTGTCACTGGTGTAGATCACCAGCGTATTCCCTGATAACTCCAGCTCATCCAGCACATCCAGCAAACGGCCGGTTTCATGGTCAAACTCCTCAACAACATCACCATACAGGCCGCCTGCGGACTTGCCGCGAAACTTGTCCGAGGCATCAATGATGGTGTGCATCATGGTATGCGCCAGGTAGAGCACGAAAGGCTTCTTCGGGTCACGTCTGTTCTTCAGGAAATCAATCGACTTGTCGGTGTAGATGCGGGTCAGGCTGCCCATGTCCTTGGTGCTGCCGGCTGCCTTATTATTATCGTGAAAGTGCACCGTGCCATTATCGTTGGCGCCCAGCGCCCCGAAGTAATAACCAAAACCCTGGGCATTGGGCATGCGCGGGAGGATTGGTTTGCGATTGGAGACATCCCACTTACCGATGCAGGCAGTCTGGTAACCGGCCTTGCCGATAAGTTCAGCCCACGTGATCTCGGAAGCCGGCATGCCCCAGCCGCCACTGCGAATCGGCTGCCGGCCGGTCAGCAATGCCGATCGTGAAGGGCCGCAAACCGTCTGCGAGTAGAAGGAGGTAAATCGCGTTCCCTCCCGGGCCAGTTGGTCCAGCCTCGGGGTCTTGTTTTTCTTGTTCCCGTAACAGGCCAGGTCCGCATATCCCTGGTCATCCGTGAAAATGATCACAATATTTGGCTTTAACGGCTCCTGGTCCGCCCGGGTGATTACGGCGGAAAATGCCAGCAGGGATATCAATATTCTTTTCATGGTTTTCATCTCAACAATATCTGCCTTGTGTCTCCTGTGATAAAATCCCCGGGCAATCCCCTTTCAGGGGGATCAAAACTTCCCTCAGGCAATCAATTGTGACAGGGTGCCGGTGCTGTCGGCAAAACGTTCGCCCTTCAATCCCATGGCCTGTGCCTGGGTCAACCACAGGTTGGCCAGCGGTGTGCCACCCTCCAGCTTTGGATATTTGCCGTCCTTCTTGAGCACCGGACCCGAGTTGGTTGAAAGGTTGATGTGCTTGCCGGTAGCAAGCCTGCCACCTCCGGAGCCTGCCACGATAATCGGCAAGGCACCGTATTGGTGTGTGGAACCATCCCCCAGGCCAGACCCGTAGGTGAAAATCGTGTTATCCAGGAGGGAAGTGCCGTTGGCCTCCCTGATGTTGTCCATCTTATCGAGCAAATAGGCAAACTGCTCCATGTGGAAGCGGTCAACCTTCAGCAGGTCATCAATGTACTCGCCCTGGTTATGGGACATTCCATGGTGACTGCGCGGCTTCTCAAAGAGGCTCTCGAATAAATACGGTGTGTCCCAACGTTCGGGACCAACCATGAAAGTGGCGACATTCGTCAGGCCGGTCTGCAGCGCCACCACCATCAGATCTCCCATCAGGCGGATATATTCACCACGCGGCAGACGTGCCTCCGGGGGCTCATCGATCCTGGCCTTTGCCAGCTGACCGCGCATCTTCTCGAGTTTTTCGGTTTGTTCCTCAATGGTGCGGATAGAGTCAAAATACTCGTTGAATTTCTGCCGGTCACTGTAACCAAGACGCCGCTTGAGTGAATGGGCATCCTTCAGCACAAGGTCGGTGATATTGCGGTATGCACTGATCTCCTTGGTGCCAAACAGGCGGCGGTAAGCCTTGCGCGGGTCACGCAGTGAGGGCGCCACATGACCGGTGCCATACCACGAGATATTGTCAAAATACATGGACTCCTTGTTATCCTTGTGGCTGTTGCAACTGAACTCCAGGGTCCGAAACGGGGTACTTTCCCCGGTCACGTCGGCGACCACGTGATCAAGGCTTCGAGCCAGCGGATAAGGGGACTGGGTCACCGTGAACGCACTGGCACTGGTAAGGAAACACGAGGCGCACTGCGCGTGAACATCAGTGCCCGGCTGAAAAGTCCGGTCCATGCCGGTAATCAGTGTGACCTTCTCCTTCATCCTCTCAAGGGGCTCCATGGTAGGGGTCAACTCGAGCGGGTGCACTCCAAGAGGAACCTGCTTAACGCCCTCCTCCATCCTCTTGCGGCTGCCGGTAAATTTCGGAATACCGGCACCCGATTCACCGGGAAAGAAACCGCGGCGCACAACACCAATAGGCACATAAAACCACGCGATGCGCTTGGCCGGCTCCGCATCAGGGGAATCCTTGCCAAGGCTCTCCATCCATGGCAGCGCCAGGGTGGCTCCACCCATGCCACGCAGGAAAGATCGTCTCGAGGTATTCTTCATTACTCTGCCTTTATAACAGGCTTTGGTTGTCCGGACGAGGCAGTTTTTTGCGAAAGGCCCATCGGCTTGCTGACAAACGGGCCACTCTGTGTCACCCCGTGAATCAATGCCTTGATATTGTAATCCGCAGCAACGCCCCGCGCAACTATCGCATCCAGTGCGGGCGAGTCCGCCGGGGTGAGCTCACGTCCAAGGGCAAAGATAAGCAGGTGCTCGGCAAAAGCACGGGTGAACCGGTC
>CAWVVE010000431.1:0-2927 GCA_963933075.1 uncultured Verrucomicrobiaceae bacterium
CCCCCCGCCACTGGTGATGGATATTAAACATGTTCCCGCCATTCCCCGTGGTGGCCAGAGCGTAACGGTAAGTGCGGAATTTATGGATGCCAAGGATGATGAAATTTCCGGCGCGCTGCACTGGAGGGTATCGACAAGGAACCCGGGGAATTTTAATGTCTTGCCGATGCGGGATGGGGGCCAGGATGGTGACCTTGATGCCGGTGACGGTACCTTTGCCGCACAGGTTCCGGGTCAGGTCGACGGCACGGTGATTGAGTTCTACGTTGAAGCCAGTGACGGTGATAATGCCCGCACCTGGCCTGCACCCAGTGACAATTCTGGCCGCCAGCAGGCAAATGCCCTTTTCCAGTTCGACGATGAATTCTATGCCGGCACCCAACCGATTTATCGCCTGGTCATGACCGTGGAGGAGGATGAGGATTTTCGGTTTGGGGAGTTTAATGCCGGGAGTGATGCGCAGAAGAACGTTACCCTGATTGCACGTCAGGGCAGCGACATCGACATTCGTTATCAGTGTGGTCTGCGCGTTCGCGGGGCGGGCAGTCGAGGGCGTAACCCGCGCAATAATCGACTTAATATTCCGCGTGACCGGGCATGGAATGGGGTTACCAAGATTAATCTCAACACGCAGTTTATCTACCTTCAGTTGCTAGGCTCGAGATTGTCAATGGCCTCGGGGATTGAGGCGGCGGCAGCGAAACCAGTACAGTTGCGCCACAACGCAGTGAACCGTGCAGAGGACAACCAGAACGGCCGGCGCTATGGTTCATATCTTCATGTTGAGGCGATTGATGGAGATTGGGCTGAGATTCATTATCCCTTGAATCCCGGGGGCAATGTTTATTCCAAGGGGCGTCCCGATGTGAAGTGGGATATTCGCTATGGAGAGGACGAAGTGTCGCCCGATCCCGGTGCATACCGCGGCGATGGCTGGTCAAAGGGTTCCAATGAATCGCTCAACCAATGGGATGATTTACATCAGCTTTTTATCACCATGGACAGTGCCTCGGGAGGGGGATATTTTGAACAGATCTCAGGAGTGGCTGATGTGGAGCAGTGGGCACGATGGTTTGCCTTCATGACGATAGTCCTTAGCCGTGAGACCAACCTGTCCAACGGCACCGATGATGATTACAAGTTCTACAGTGGAGAGGAGGATGCGCGCTTTAGGCTGGTACCACATGATTTCGACACCATTTTTGGCCTGGGTGACACCTCGGCAAACCCGCAATCCACCCTGTTCCCGGCAGTGACAAACTTTGCCGGGCAGACCTTCCCGCCCCTGAATGCCTTTTTCAATGATGCCCGTATCGTTCGCCTGTATTACTCGCACCTGAGGGAACTTCTGGACACCGTTTTCGCTAAGGATTACTTTGATGCCACGGTGGTCAACTGCCTTGACTGGGTGGCTAAGGACACCGAAATCCATGAGGAAATCATCGATTTTATGGATGTAAGGCGTGACCATATCCTTGCGCAGATCCCGGATAATTTCAGCGTGACCAGTAACCTTTCGGTGTCTGCCGGGTTTCCGCGCACTGATGAAACCGGGGATACCGGCCTGCGCGGCACGATTGATGCCGGTCGCACCGCCGCGGTGCTCGTGAACGGCATAAGGGTTCCTGTCAATGCCCGTGCCGGCACTTGGCAGGCCGGCGATGTTATCGAAGAGATTCTTTTACCTGCCGGAGCCGACTGGCGATATCTTGATGACGGTTCTGACCAGGGTGTTTCTTGGCAGGCTCCCGGGCTTGATGATTCCGGATGGTCACGCGGGCCGGCTCCACTTGGCTACAGTAATAATGGCAACCGTGGTGAAGCGACGGTTGTAAGTTTTGGCCCTGACGCCAACAACAAGCATGTCACCAGCTATTTCCGCACTGATTTTGAAGTTGCCGGCCAGGATGAGCTGACGAGCCTGGTTCTCAGGATGCTCTTTGATGATGGTGCTGCGGTTTACCTGAACGGAACCGAGATCCTGCGCGAGAACCTTGCACCGAATGCGTCTTTTGAAGAGCTTGCGAATCCCGAGGTGAACGGCGCTGCCTCATTCATATCCTTCAATATCCCGGTGACCGCCCTGCGGCAGGGCAGCAATACCCTGGCGGTCGAGATTCATCAGTCACGGCGCGAGAGCGCCGATATCAGCTTCGATGCCGAGTTGACTGCCTCAACACGTATTCCAAGCCTGAATCCAGGGATCAATCACATGCTCATCGAGGCCATTGATGCGGCAGGGGAAATCATCGGGACACGAGAGTTTGATATATGGTTTGATGACGGGGCAACGACCTCAGTGTCCGGAGAACTCACCGAAGACGTGACATGGACAGCCGCCGCCGGTCCGTATCTTGTGATCGCTGACATTGTGGTTGCCGTTGGGGTTACCCTTACCATTGAGCCCGGGACGAGTGTTTATTTTGCCAATGATACGCGAATGACCGTGCGCGGCAGACTGCTCGCCGAGGGAACACCTGAAAGGCAGATAAGCTTCACGCAGGAACCGGGTGATGCAGGTGGCTGGGAAGGGGTTTACTTTGAGAGCACACTGGAGGATAACCGCATGGCCTATCTGGTTCAGGACGGTTCGGATGGAGGCACTCACTCGATCGGGGTGAGCGGATCCCGTCTGACCCTGCGCCATGTATCATGGACCGGCACGGAGGACACGATCCTTGAACTGAGCCATCCACGGGTTGCTGTTAGCGGATGTGTATTCCCGTCGACTGCCGGGCAGGATGTTATCCACGGCACAGAACTTGACGGCGGGGATTTCTTCAGGCTGACAGGCAACGTGTTCGAGGCCGCATCAGGCTACAATGATATTATTGATTTTTCCGGGGGCAGGCGCCCGGGGCCGATTATCCATGTCGTCGACAACATTTTCAACGGGGTTTACGATGACTGCCTTGATCTCGATGGGA
>CAWVVE010000432.1:0-2917 GCA_963933075.1 uncultured Verrucomicrobiaceae bacterium
AGCGGCTTCGCCGTGTTTCGTGGAGCCGGCGCCAGGCTGCAGCGGGCACTTATACAATTCCTGCTCGACCGTCAAACCATCGAGCATGGCTACACAGAAATCAGCCCGCCATTCGTAGTTGCCCGCGACTGCATGATCGGCACCGGCCAATTACCCAAATTCGAGGATGACATGTATGGCATTGAGAATAACCAGTTGTTCCTTACCCCGACTGCCGAGGTTCCGGTTACCAACCTCGAAAGGGATAAAATCTTATCCGATACACAGCTTCCGATAAAATACGTCGCCTATACACCCTGTTTCCGCCGCGAGGCAGGATCTGCCGGCACCGGCAACCGGGGATTGATCCGTATGCACCAATTTGATAAAGTCGAGCTGGTCAAAATTGTCCACCCGGATGCCTCTTATGAGGAACTTGAATCGCTGACTGAGAACGCAGAGTCCATCCTTGAGTCCCTTGGGCTTCATTACCGCAGGATCGAGTTGTGTACCGGCGATCTCGGCTTCAGTGCAGCAAAGACTTATGACATCGAGGTATGGGCACCGGGCCAGCGTGAATACCTGGAAGTTTCCAGTTGCTCAAACTTCGAGGATTATCAGGCACGGCGCATGAAGCTGCGGTTCAAGGATTCTGAAAGCGGCAAGAACCGTTTTGCCCACACCCTGAACGGCTCGGGCACCGCCCTGCCGCGCCTTTATGTCGCTTTACTGGAAACTCACCAACAGGCAGACGGGAGCATCCACATCCCGGAAGCACTGCAACCCTACTACGGCAGCAAGCAAATTTCCTGAAACTGTCGGTTACTTATGAAAAAAATTACACCGCAAGCCCTTGATCACGTTCACGCATCGACTAACATTGGCGCTCAGAACACGCATCCAAATACCCAAATAAAAAAAATGACCCTGATTGCCGTAGTCGATCCCAAAGAAAAAGCTGCCGCCCAGGACGCTCCCAATAGATTCTTTGAGCCGGACGGCTGGGGAATAGGAGCTGTGATCTTCTTTATCGTCTCCGTACTGATGATCCTTTTGATGCTAAAGGCGGGAAAAGGTAAAAATTATGGAGATTAACTCCTGATCACGGGACCATTCCTTGCTCAAAGTTTCGTTGCAATTATTGTTGCCCGATGGCAACGGGAATATCAAAATCCACTGAGGCGCTGATCGACCTCGCCCTTGATGAGGACCTCGGCAAGCGGGGAGACATCACCTCAAGCGCCTTTATTGATAGCGGCTGTATGGCCGGCGGCAACATCAACAGCAGAGAATCCTGCGTGATTGCCGGTGCGGATGTTTGCGCGCATGTGTTTACCAGGGTGGATCCGGCCATTGTTGTCGAGCTTGTCCTGGCCCCGGGAGAATCTGCCGGAGCCGGGGATACTGTCATTACCCTCTCCGGTCCGGCACAATCAATTCTTGCCGCCGAGCGCACCGCATTAAACTTCCTTCAACGACTGTCGGGAATCGCCACCATGACCAGGAGCTTTGTGGATGCCCTGGCAGAAACAGGAGTAAAGCTTCTCGACACCCGCAAAACCACCCCGGGATGGCGTGAACTTGAAAAGGCGGCCGTCCTCAACGGGGGTGGTCACAATCACCGCATGGGGCTTTATGATATGGCCATGGTCAAAGACAATCACCTGCTTGCCGCAGGGAGCCTTGAGGACACGCAGAAGGCAATCGAAACACTAAAGGCATGCCACCCGGATGCCCGCATTGAAATCGAGGCAGATCATCTTGAGCAGGTTGAACGTTTCCTGCAACTCCGCGGAGTGGACGTCATCCTGCTGGACAACATGGACCATGATCAGATGCGGCAGGCAGCTGCTATGGAGCGCGGCAATATATTGCTTGAAGCCAGCGGCAACATCAACCTTGCCAACCTACAGGATGTTGCCGCAACGGGGATCGACATGGTCTCCGTTGGATCCCTTACTCATTCCTTTCGTTCAATTGACTTTGGACTGGACTTCCACGGGTAATGAAAAAGCACCCGCCGTTGAGTCATACCGCAATTGAAGAATGTGTGGCAAGGGAGGGGTTGCCATGGAAAATCCTCTGTCTGGAGAATTGCCAGTCAACCAACCAGGAAGCCCTTGCCCGGGGCAACCAGGATCCTCAATTGCTGCAAAACGGCCTTGCGCTTTTCTCTGAATGGCAGGATAGCGGACGCGGGCGTCGGGGAACACGCTGGTCGTCACCCAGTTCAAGGGACCTGTTGTTATCCGTAGCCCTGCAGCCGCCTATTGCGCCGGATCGCTGGGCACGCCTTACCCATGCCGCGGCCCTCGCGGTTTGCCAGGCGCTTCGGCCTGAATTTCCAGTCACCATTAAATGGCCCAATGATATCTATCTTGCCAACGCAAAGGTTGCCGGAATCCTTGTTGAGAGCATCACCCCCTCAGTATCTACTGATCCGGGAATCGCTGTCATTGGCATAGGCCTTAACATCAACAGCACCCTTGATGACTTTCCCGGGCAATTGGACGCTCCGGCCACCTCTCTGCGAATCCACTCCGGATCCTTGTTGCCGCGGGAACCTATCGCCGCGGCGCTCCTCTGCTCCCTGCATCGGATGGTATTACGTTGTGTTGACGATTTTGCTGCAATGGTCGATGAACTGAAGGCCGCAAGTTCCCTGCTCGGGCACAGGGTCACGCTGAAACTGCCGGACGGCCAAACCTGCAGCGGCTTGGTCAGAGACTATGGAAGTGAAGGCGAATTGTTGCTTCAGGTCGAGGGAGCTCCCTCTACTGCCCCGCTGTTGTCTGTTGCATCTGCAGATCATGTGCGACGCAATTAGTCACCGCAGCGGACAAAAATAGGTTTTATTTATATCTAGTTTTCCTAAATTTTCAGCTAGCTAAAATTACCATTGGGTATATTTTAGAGAAATACCTGTTTATTATGGAAA
>CAWVVE010000433.1:0-2906 GCA_963933075.1 uncultured Verrucomicrobiaceae bacterium
TGATTTATTACGGATTTCCGCGCGCTCATCCTCCGTCAGCCCGCCCAGTTTCCGGTTCCCCAGAATCACTTCGCCACTGGTCGGCCTGTCAAGCCCGGCGCACAATCCCAGGAGGGTTGTCTTGCCACTTCCCGATGGACCGACAATCGCACAAGTCGATCCCTGCTCAACTTTAAGGTCAATTTCCTGCAGGATTAAAAGTTCACCGCCCGCAGTCGGGTATGATTTACTCAATTTCTCCGTAATAAGAATATTTTCCGACATCCGAGATGGATTCCTAGCACGTTTAAGGGCACTTCGCTATCCTGTATCACGAACAATTGCCTTACCCTTGTGTAACAGGGAAAGATGTTCCAGTATCCATGGCAATGAGACCAATACTCTTCGTTCTTCTCTTCGCAATGGCAGCAGGCGGCATCATTGCCGCCGAGCGCAACATCGTGCTGTTCATCACCGACGACCAGAGCCCCGATGCAGGCTGTTACGGCAACCCGGCGATCAAGATGCCCAACCTCGACACGCTGGCAGCCGACGGCACTCTATTTACCCATGCCTTTGCCACAACGGCAAGTTGCTCGGCGTCACGCTCGGTGGTCTTGAGCGGCCTGCACAATCACCTTAACGGACAATACGGCCACCAGCATCATTTTCACAAATTCGCCGCCTTTGAAAACGTGCAGTCCCTGCCGGTCCTGCTTGCCCGTCACGGTTACCGCACCGGCAGAATCGGCAAGTATCACGTGGCTCCAGAGCCGGTATACCACTTCGAGACCACCCTGCACGGTAATAGCCGCAACGCGGTTCAAATGGCCAACAACTCCGAGCCCTTCATTAACGCCAAGGATGATCGCCCCTTCTTCCTTTATTTCGCGACCTCGGACCCGCACCGCGGGGGAGGTGTTGACAAGAGTTCACCACACAAGCCCGACCTGTTCGGCAACAGGCCCAACCGCGGTTCCCACCAGGGCGTCGATGAGGTTTTCTATAAACCTGATGAGGTAATCGTCCCCCCCTTCCTTCCGGATACGCCCACCTGCCGGGCTGAGCTGGCACAATATTACCAGTCCTGCTCGCGCATTGACCGCGGCCTTGGGAGACTGATTGAAATCCTCAAAAAAACCGGGAAATATGAAAATACGCTGATCGTCTTTACTGCTGACCACGGCATTGCCATGCCCGGCGGGAAAACCACCGTCTATGAACCCGGTCTTCGCGTGCCTTTTATTGTGCGCAATCCCTATGAGGAAAAACGCAATGTTCGCAGTGATGCAATGATCAGCCACGTTGACATCACTCCCTCGCTGCTCGACTTCGCGGGTGCCTACAACGCCAAAACCGGCGGAGCCCTGCAAAAGCTGCTTGATTTCAAGAAGCCCCAGGAGCGTGCGCCGGCAGAGAATCGCGGCAACAAGGTCAGCAAGTTCCACGGTCGCTCATGGCTGCCGATCCTGACCCGGGAAAACGCCGAGGGCTGGGATGAGATTGGAGCCTCACACACCTTCCATGAAATCCAGATGTATTATCCGATGCGCGTGGTGCGCGACCGTGATTACAAGCTGATCTGGAACATTGCCCATCCCCTCCCCTTCCCATTCGCCAGTGACCTGTGGGCCGCGCCGACCTGGCAGGCGCAATACAAGCAGGGACCAACCACTAAATACGGGAAGCGGACAGTCCAGACCTACATCAAGCGGCCAGAATTTGAGCTCTTTGACATGCGTAAGGATCCTGATGAGGCCAACAACCTCGCAGACAATCCCAAGCACTATGAATTACTGCAACGCTACAAGGAAAAGCTCAAGGCAATGCAGAAACGCAGCGGTGATCCCTGGATCATCAAGTGGCGCTACGAGTAGTGGCAATCACCGCACAGCGCATAAGCACTCTGATAAATAAATATCCCGATATTAGGCGCTCTTATCATTCTGATTGGCTTGGTGATTATCTTAATAGGAGTCAAGGGCTTGGCTATCGGGCCAGTCAACCGGAAGGTCAAGGAATGGAATACCGTATTCTACAAATGGCTCTACTTCATTCAGGGTGCTCTGGTTATAGCGGTTGGAATACTAATTCTTCTGGGAATTATACCTACATCTGATTGGTTTAAATTTTAAGTCCTGTTCCTGCGCACCGCTGAAAGGTGCGCCCAGAAGAAGCAGGAACGGTAGTAAACCCAATACCCTCATGCCGATGAGTTTAACACACCCTCAACCCGCCCACCCATTACAAAATAGCAGCCGGTTTATAACAGTCCACCATCAGCCTATTGCCGTCATTCAGCCCGCCGGCTCCTGATGCCGTCAATCCAGACTGCGGCAATGATAATGGAACCTATAAGGACCTTCTGCACCCAGTCATCAACGCGCAGCATCACGCACCCGTTATAGAGAACGGAAATGATCAGAGCGCCGATCATTGAGCCTGCAGGAGTACCCCGCCCACCGGCAAGCGATGCCCCCCCGATCACGACCGCCGCGATAATGTCCAACTCCAGGGCAATGGCGGTGGTCGGGTCCCCATCACCGATATCCGCATAGGACATCACCCCTGCCAGGCCGAACATGGCCCCGGCAATGGTGAATATCAGGACACGGTTCACCGTGACATTGATTCCGGAGTAACGCGTTGCCCGCTCATTAGCCCCCAGTGCGTAGATGTAACGACCAAACACCGTGTAGCGCATCAGCACCATCATCCCGGCAAGCAGGATGATATTGACCCATACCCCGTATGAGAAGATCAGCCAGCCCGGCTCCGGATTGCGCATCATCAGGGTTTTCAGAACATTGTCCGGGGTGCGCACGATTGCCTCATCCGCAAATCCCTCGGCCAGCCCGCGGGCAATCATCATCATGCCCAGGGTGACAATAAAGGGCGCGATCCCAAGTCGGGCGGAAACCGTGCCG
>CAWVVE010000434.1:0-2902 GCA_963933075.1 uncultured Verrucomicrobiaceae bacterium
GCGTACGAGTTGAGGACGTCTCCCAAGGAAAGCGCTGAACTAATCATGATTACCGACCTTGAGCGTAACGATATTGGCAAGGTGTGTGAATTCGGCAGTGTTCGGGTTGCGGAATTACTTAAACTGGAACGTTTTGCCCAGGTTTTCCATCTTGTCAGCACGATAGAGGGCCGATTGCGTCCCGAGCTCAGCCATCTGGATGCTCTGGATGCGTGTTTTCCTGGTGGCTCGATCAGTGGTGCTCCCAAGCGCAGGGCTTTGGAGATAATTGCAGAACTTGAGCCGGTTCCCCGGGGGCTGTATACCGGGTCGATTGGTTACTTGGGAGCTAACGGTGAGAGTCAGTTCAGTATAGCTATTCGTACCGCGATTCTTGAGAATGGGGTTTTATCTCTTCATGCTGGCGCAGGAATTGTGGCGGACTCGCAAGCTGATTCTGAGTATGAGGAAACCCTGCACAAGGCGTCGGGTTTTTTTGCAGCGGCACGTCGGTTCTAGCGTGAGTGTCCTGATGCTCTAAAAAAAAACCCGCCCTTTTAAGGGCGGGTTTTTGCAAACAATATTAAGGATGATTAATCTATTTGCTAAGCTAGCAATGGAATAACGCCTTTTTAAAGCGTCTTTTTCAAAGCTGCGGATGGGGTAAAGCCCATTGAAGTCGATGCTGCTATTTGCATGGACTCGCCGGTTTTTGGGTTACGACCCATACGGGCGGCACGGTTCTTCTTCTTGAAGGTTCCGTATCCGATGATCTGGACGGCGCCGTCATTGCGGACACCGTTTGCGATTGTTTCTAATACTGCGTTAAGCGCGGTTTCGGCATCTTTTTTTGAAGCGCCGTCTCCGAGAGCATTTGCAACTGCGTCGATGAGTTCTCCTTTGTTCATAAGGTTTTCATAGGCAAAGAAGCAGCCATTGTAAAGGGATCTGAACCTAAAAAAGTGAGAAAACCCCTTATTTTTCGGGGATTTTGGTGATAAATCGCTATTTTGGCCTACTAAAATGCTAAAAAGCCTTAAATAATGGCGCGTCTCAATGCCTGCTTCAGATCCCCTTCACCAGCGTCCCAATGTGCATGCGAGTGCCTTTATCGCCAAGAGCGCTGACCTTATCGGCGCGGTTACCGTGGGGGAGGAAGCCAGTATCTGGTACTCTTCGGTACTGCGGGCCGATATCAACAAAATCAAGATCGGGTCGCACTCGAATATTCAGGACGGCTGCGTTGTTCATCTTGAGAGCGATCGAGGCACTGATGTCGGCGAATACGTAACGGTAGGGCACAAAGCGATTCTTCATGCGTGCAGAATTGATGACGAAGTTCTTGTCGGAATGGGCGCGATTGTGATGGATGGTTCGGAAATCGGATCCCGCTCCATTATTGGCGCTGGAGCCTTGGTGACTATGGGGACCAAGATTCCCCCGGGGTCTCTTGTCCTTGGTTCACCTGCCCGGGTGGTGCGCACATTGAGTGGCGAGGAGCAGGGTTCGCTGAAAGGTTGGGCAGAAAACTATGTTTTGCTTTCCCGTCGTTACCTTGCTGCGGAGATCAGATGAGGTGCAGGTAAGGGGTGGCTTTACACCTCTTGACCTTGATAGGTTATACCCTCAATGTGAGGACATGAGCAACACGGTGCTTGAGGTCGAGGTTAAGGCTGCACTACCGACAAATGGCGGCTGCGCCGTTTTCCTGGGCAGCGAGGAAAAAGCTTTCGTTATCTATGTTGACCAGATGGTGGGCAGCGCAATCATGATGTTCATCAAGAAATTGCCCAAGATACGCCCGCAGACACATGATTTGTTCGGGCATATGCTTACTGCCCTTGGCGCCAAAGTGCAACGCGTGGTGATCAATGATGTGCAGGATGGTATTTATTACGGCCGACTCATCCTGCTGGCCGAGAATGAGCTGGCCGATAAGAAAATTATCGAGATTGATGCGCGTCCAAGCGATTGTATCGCATTGGCCCTGCAGTTTGATTCTCCGATTTATGTCGGCAAGAGCGTATGGGATCAGGCTGAAGACATGACTGACATCCTGGAGAAGGTCGAAGGGTTCCAAATTGTTGAGGGTGATGAGATTTCCTGAGCGAATGCCGCCTTCCGAAATTGCAGTAGCCCTGCTGCCATTTTGCAGGAGCTAATGATAATGCCTTGCATGGTTGCTGGTCTGCTGGTAAAAATTCAATCGTCACAGTGTTTCCCACGATTGAGGAGCCTTTGTGATGCTTAGAATTATACTATGAAAGTGCTGCTCTTGGGTGCCGGAGGATTTATCGGCGTGAACTTGACCGAGCGTTTGCTGAAGGACGCAACGCATGATGTTACCGCCATTGATATTGAGGAGGAGAAAATTGACCATTTGATTAATGATCCTGATTCAAGGCTGAATTATCTTCATCTGGATATTTCAAAGGATGAGGGAGAACTGGACAGGATCGTTTCAGATACGGATGTGGTGATTGATCTTGTGGCCGTTGCCAACCCGGCCCTTTATGTGGAGTCACCTTTTGAGGTCTACGACCTGAATTACACGCAGAACATGAAGGTCGTGGAGCAGTGTCGGAAATATAAAAAGCGGTTAATTCAGTTTTCGACCTGCGAGGTCTATGGAATTACTGCCGCCAAAGCTGCTGAGCAGTTTGGGCTCAGTTCCAAGACGCATCCCTGCCCTTTCAATGAGGACGAAACCCCGCTTATTATGGGGCCGGTCAAGAATCACCGGTGGATTTATGCCTGTGCCAAGCAACTGCTGGAACGCGTTCTGGATGCCTTGTGGAAAACCGAGGGTTTTCAGTTCAGCGTTATTCGGCCATTTAATTTTGTTGGGCCGCGTATTGACTCCCTTCCAGCTGAGACGGGGGGTGGTAATCCCCGTGTATTTTCGCACTTCATGGATGCTTTG
>CAWVVE010000435.1:0-2892 GCA_963933075.1 uncultured Verrucomicrobiaceae bacterium
GTATTTTTCCGATCAGGCGATCAATCTGGCCGTAAAGGGCAGTGTATTTGCGCAAAAGCTTTTGCTGATCCCCCAGGGGATAGGATTGGCCGGCTATGGATTCCGGGAACTTTTTCGTGTTTATTGCGAGGATGTTGCAACTGGGGGAAGCCAGTCCATTGGTATCCTGGCATCCGGATAATTCCATTGGTTGAATTCTCTATCCGATGGCTTGGCAAAAAACTGCTGGTCTGCAAAATCCAGGAGGGCCGCCCAATCTTCCTGGTTCTGTGCGTGTCCCCCTTCACGCCAGTGGAGCCCAATCCGGGTTTCGGCATTCAGCCACTTGAACACCGTTTTCGCTGCACGATGTGTCGATTCAGTGCCATAGGGATTTGCCCAGTAGTCCTGACGCGCGTGGCAATTGAGGAAAGCGCGGGGGGCGATCAATGCTTTTGCAAAGTGGGCATCAAAAGGCAGTTTGTCTTCGTGGCCATCGAATTTGAAAAACCTCGGGTGAAACCAATGTTCATTTCTCCCGACATGATGCCCAATGGTCTGGGGTTTCTGGCCCTTCTCAAAGTATTTTAAGCTGCCGGTTCCCCCGGTGCCTGAGGAGTTGGGGGCCGTTATGGCAATACGCTCATCATAGATGCCGGCACACAGCGCAGCCTTTCCTCCTCGTGAATGGCCGGTTGCGACAACTTTTTCCATGTCCGCGAATTCAAGTTGATTGAGGGCATCAAGTATCACGCCGTGCCCCCAGCCCCAGACGGCCAGGGCAGCCCAGTCGTATTCCGGATACAGAGGGTAGACTCCGGCATCACGACCTGATCCACGTGTATCGCTTGCCAGGTCGGTGCGCTTAAATCGGCAAAGCAGGTAACCGCGTTTTACGGCTGCAATTTCCGGGGAAGAACTATCCGGCAGAAGGTCGCGGTCATTTTTAATGACGGTTGGGTAACGTTTTTTTGTGACAGGTCGAGCAACGAGAAAATCACAGGCAACGCTTTTTTCACTGCGGTAAATGGTGAGTGTGTATTCTTCAACTATGCCTTTGCCGCCGTAGATGTGCCGGCTATCACCAGTCTTCCTGACCTTTATTTTCTCAGGTAGCGGGGGAATCCGGCCATACATGTGATGCTCCAGCATGGACTTGAGATAAGAGCGATTTTTGAGCCACTGACTTGAGGAGGCAACGCGCATACCGCCGGGCATCAGGAAAGGGTCAGGTAATCCTTTCTGGATCGGTAGTTTTCCGACATCTGAAAAATGGTGTCCGGAATGGCTTGGCCGTGATGTTGCCGCGGATAGTGTGCCCCCGAGAATCAAGGCGAAGGTCATGAAAAAAAGTGGATATTTCATTGTCCGGGTGATCGCATGATCCGGATGGAGGGATTACAGGTGCCTGTATGTCATGTCACCTAGAGACAAGTCCTTGCCGATTAAGCGGGGGTGTGGGGGTTAAGGACAAAAAGACATTTCCCTCGCAAGGGGAGGATAGATGCCCTGCGTTACTAGATTTCCAATCCATTGGCGATGACTAAACTACTCGGCCACGCTGATCCCTATGCGCAGCAGGGCCATGGATGTGTTGCCTGTGTACTCGGCGGTGAATGTAGTTTCGTTATCCGTGACAACACTGACACTGGTATCACTCCAGTTGATCGCATCGGTGGAAGACTGCGCAAAATAGGAGGTCTTCGGGTCGCTTGTCGCCTCGGCACCCTTGGTCACGGAGATCGTGAGGTTTCCCGAGGCGTTGATGGTGGGCGATGGTAACGTATTGAAGCCGAAGGGATCGAGACCAAGGGCGAATTCCAGCAGGTTGGGAATGCCGTCGGAATCATTATCATCGCCGCCGGCGCCAATTCCCGGGAATTCGGATGCCCAGGTGGCATAGGCGCTTGGTGAAACAGGGTTGTTGCTTACACCCCGGGTCAGCGGGGCTAACTGAAACTCGCCCGTGCCGTCGGGGACACGGGAAATGCCATCCGGATTGTTTTTATCCGTCAAGTCTGGCCCGGTGTAGTTGAGGGCGTCAGCCAGGACCCCATCTCCGATTTCATAGACCAGCGCGTCAACAAGGACGGCTCCCGCAGGAGGTGTGAGTGGGGTGGTGCCGTTGAAGTCAGCAGCAGCTGCCCCTCTGTAAAGTGCCATTCCATCACCGCCGCTGCCGCCGTTTTGGATACCGTTGCCCGGCGTGGTGACGACAAGGAAACCGGCGGCGTCGGTTTGTTGCCCGGAGAGGTCAATGAACCTGTATTCCTCGTCGGTTGGGCTGTTGTCATTGCCGTTGTAGAAAACCAGCACCAATCCGTCCAGAGGTGTGTTGCCATTTCCGCCGTCGAAGAGTTCGACAAACTCAAGGCCAGCTCCATCGGTGCCTTCAGGATCGTAATCAACCTCGTTGATATACAGGGTTGCCGCGGCATCACCGTTATCTGTCACCTGCAGGGTGGTGGTTCCGTCAACGTAGCCTGGGGCGCTCCCTGTGAAGATGACAGTTTGGGTGCCGTCCTGGGCGGCGTCATCCTGGACGTCGATAAGGATGGAGATCTCGTCCTCATCCGCGGCAAAGATTACATTGGCGGCAACTGTTGCCTCAGTGGTATCGCTGCTGCTCAGGTTGACGGTGAGTGGTGTGCTGATGTCCCCGGAGCGGGTGATGTTCAATTCCACGGCCCCGGCCCCGGCGTCTTCACTGATCGTTGCCGGGATTACCGAAAGTTGGAGTTCGGGGGCTTGGCAGAAGGGTTCGCCGGTGGTTGTTTTGCCTGGCGAGAAGGGTGCTCCCAGGACATTGTGCACCGTGAATGTGTTGTTGTCGTTGAGGTCGGGATCAAGGGTAAGTGAACCGTCCGATGTACTTGTTTCCCCCCAGTTGCCACCAGCCACTTCAACGCCGTT
>CAWVVE010000436.1:0-2891 GCA_963933075.1 uncultured Verrucomicrobiaceae bacterium
CCTCCGTTTCCTCCGTTTCCTCCGTTTCCTCCGTTTCCTCCGTTTCCTCCGTTTCGGGTTCAGGTTCATTGTGGCTCACTCCACCGGCCTGCTCTGCCTCCCCTGCATCGGCATGCGTCTCAGCAAGCGGCAGTTGCTCCTCCACGACCTCTGGTTGTTCCTCAGGCTGCGGTAATGGAACCTGACGTAATTCAACGGCATTGGGAAGCTCGTCGACTCCCTTGATACCAAAATGTTCCAGGAAAGCACTGGAGGTCTCATAAAGCAGCGGTCGACCAGGCAGATCTGCCCGCCCACTGATGCTCACCAGCCCCCTGTCAACGAGTGTCTGCATCACTCCATCCACATTGACACCTCGCACCGCCTCGATCGCAGCCCGGGTAATGGGTTGCCGGTAGGCAATGATGGCCAGTGTCTCCAGGGCTGGAGGACTCAAGCGCGGGACTTTCTGCCCGGGAAAAAGTTCACGGACATAACTGCCGTATTCTGCGCGTGTATAGAGCTTCCACCCGGTGGAACGCTCCTCCGCCACAAAAGGTGATCCATTCCTCCCATACTCTTCATTGATCTCCAGGATCGCGGCATCCACATCCTTCATCTTTGTCCCCTGTAACTGCTCCGAGGCATTCGCGCGCGCGGCAATCTTGCGCACAATTTTTGCAACAGCCTTGCTGGTCAAGGGATCCTGTGAGGCGAAAATAAGTGCCTCAACGATCTTATTTAGTGTCATCGGTGGTAATTTACTGGGTGCGGGTCGTCCCTGCCCTAAGGATTCTCGCCGGTGAGACGATCTGGCCGCATCAAGAATAGGAGGAGAAGGCGGGAATTCAAGTCCCTTGAGATGCACCCTGGAAAAGTGACTGCAGCCCGGGCGGACGCATTATCCAGATAAGCCAATCTCAAGGGAAGGCTACTTGGCCCCGGCATTCAGCTTGGTAATTATTTCCGAACTGAAGTCGCGGGCATCCTTTGAATAAAGCAGGCACAAAATCCCCTGTCTTCCACGGGCAGATCTGTCCAGTACCAGATCGTAACCAGATTCGCCGGCATGTTTTGTCACCTCGTCGTGTATCTCCTTGAGCAACACATCCCGTTGCCGGTTAAACATCTCCAGTAATTGCAACTCTCGGCGACGCGCAAACTCTAATAATTCAGCACGCACCGCCCTGGCCTCTTCGATTGTCTGCTCAGCTTGCTTTTGCCGTGCGCTCTTCACCGCCACGCTCACTTCAGGGTCATTAATGGATTTCTGCAGGCCGTTGAGCTTCTCCAGAAGTTGCTTGAGCTTCGCCTCCTGGCCGGCTACTTCCTTGCGCGCACCATCCTTGCGAATGGACAGGTTTTTCTCAGCCTCCTTAGTCTTGTGATATTCACCAAAAATACGGGCCATATCAAGCACTCCTATCTTCAGCCCCTGCCCCTGCACTGAAGGTAAAAACACCGGTATGCTCAGTGCCGCGAATAAAAATACTGCAAGGTGTTTTCTCACGCTGGAAACTCTAACGGGCATGGGAGCAGAGTCAAAAAAGAAACATTAGAATTCAATGTAATGCCTGCCCTCTGGCGCAGTCAACGTCCAGGATGACACCAAAATGCCGGGCAAATTCATAAATAAAACCATTGAGTGTTTATATTACGGATCAGCCGATGATAATTTCCCGTTTCCCAAGCGGAAAGCCCACGCTAAAATGCGATCATGCCATCTACTGGATACCTCTGGAAATCAGGGCTTCCCCTTGTCCTCGTCTTTACGCTGGTAACCTTTGCCCTGCGACCATTCTCACGCTCGGGAGAGAATGGCACGGAAAAGCCGCCAGCGGAACCCACCAAGGAAGAAATCCTTAAAACCATCAATGCGCTGAAATCCGATGATTTTAAAGTGCGGGAAACTGCCACAAAAAGAATCTGGCAGATGGGGCGCAGCGCCGAACCTTACCTCAGGCAGGCGGTGGCGGAAGATTCAGCGGAACTCCATTACCGGGGAACCAAGATCCTGAGTGAATTCAAGCTGGGGCTCTACCCTGATACTCCTGAAAAAATCCGTGACCTGGTCCAGACCTATCGCACGGGTAATGACAACGCCAAGGAATTGGCAATTAACAACCTCATCGAAATGGGGGAAACCGGGATTCTCATCAAGCTCGTCAAGCAGGAGAATGACAAGGATCTCCGCGCATCTGTAGCCACCAGAATCGCGGCAAATGTAGATGAAGCGGCACCCAAACTCATCTTCAATGACCAGCTGAAAAAAGCACAGGATCTCCTCGAACTCGCCGCGCTGAGTCCAGCCGGAATGCGCAGCTACTCCGTGTTTCTACTCCAAACAGGCCAGCTTGATAATACAATCCAGACGCAGCAGAAACTCATCGACGACTCAAGAACCGATGCCGAACTGCTGGCCTGGATGCTGCGCATCCGTGGCGACTTTACCGAGGCTGAGCAGATATTCACCAAACTCGGTGATACCACCCGCGCGCGTGAAACGCGTGTTGCCGCAGGAGATCTGCGCGCTTACGCGGAAATGTTCACCGATCCGAGTCGCCGCACCACGGACACGCTCGGGTTTGCGGCAGCCTCTGCACGCCTTGCCGGAGACATGGACAGATTTGAGCGTATCACCGGAGACATCGAACAATACGCAAAAGCATTGCCTGACGAGTTGGACCGATGCCTCAATGCGCTGATCATTAACGGGGATTTCAAACGCGCATACCGCCTTGCCGCAACCCTGAATCAATCAAAACTGGCTAACATGGAAATGTGGCGATACCGTTTTGATGCAGCATTCAAGGCACTCGGGATCATTGAAGCCACCCCCCCCTACAATCAATGGCTGAACGATTTCAAAAAGAACTTCAAAGTTGCTGCAGAAACTGAGATCGACAGCACAA
>CAWVVE010000437.1:0-2891 GCA_963933075.1 uncultured Verrucomicrobiaceae bacterium
GTTCCGCCGGTCCTCGGAGCAAGCTACAATGCGATATCCGTCGGCAGCACCAGCGGCGGCCACAGTCGTGGAGGCACCATCAGCGCCATCGGCACAGGAAGCGGTGCCGTTGAATACGATGGTGTGGGTCGCACCAAGCCGGAAATAGTCGCCAATGACAGTGCCACGAGCTACTCGACAGCCCAGGTAAGTGCCGCCGCAACACTGTTACTCGGAGTCGCCAACAGCAGGGGCATGGGCAATGCCTTCCGCCCTGAAGTCATGAAAGCCATCCTCATGGCCGGAGCCACCAAGTCCGAGTTTACCAACTGGAACCGCACCACAACGCAACCGATTGACACCGTTTTCGGTGCCGGGGAAATCAACGTCCAGAACAGTTACCATATCCTTGTCGGGGGTGAAGCCTCAAGCGGGTCCGTTGCCGGTCACCATGGCTGGGATCGCGCGACATTGCCCGCCGGGGGGAAAGCCATCTACAGCCTGAAACTGGGAAGTGATGTCAGTGAATACTCGGTGATGCTCAACTGGAACCGGAAAATCATCACTGCCCCCTGGCTGGGCGGTGGATCCTATAATGAGTCAATTGCCGACATGTCGTTGCAACTGCATCGTGTCGACACCGGGATCCCCGTGTTACTCGACGCCAGCAACTCAAGCGTCGACAACCTGGAACACCTATACCTCCGAGGGCTTTCCGCGGGCAATTACACACTCACCGTGACTACCGATATCGCCGGCGATTATGCCCTCGCATGGCGCGCCGACCGGGGCCGGTTGCCAAACATCGCACTCGCTTCAATGGGCACTGAATTCTCCTTCAATGACCTTATTGCCGGCAAGGAATTCACCCTGGAAAAATCCAGCGATCTCAGCACCTGGGAGGCTTACCACGCATTCACCCCGGCCACGACAAGCGAAACCTTTACCGATCCTGCGGGCACCGCCGGTGCCCGCGCTTTCTACAGGCTGGCATGGAACCTGGTGAACTAACCCCCCGGTAAACCTAGAGCAATTCCATCTGGGACTTGCGACGCACCACCTTGTCAACCTTGTGCCGGGTAATGATGCTGCCCTGGGAAGCCCTCCCCTTGACTGCAAGGTCCCCAAAATCAATCTCAACCTCCCTGGTCCGCAGTCGCGGTGCCGCCTTCAGGACCACCGTCAACGATGGGGTGTCATCCTCGGAATCGTGTACGGAAAAATAAAGCACCCGCGTGCCTTTAGTGCCCCGTGTCAGCTCATACATCTTGTCACGGGTAACGCCCTTTACACTGAAGCGCTTGACCCGCGCAGGCCCGTCACGTCCATCACGGTAGACCATGCAGTAGAACCTCGGGACCTCCTTGCGGAAAATCGCCACGTGGGCCGGTTTCTTGCCGACATAAGTCTTCTCGGCCACCTTGGACACCTTCATCGTCCCCTCACGGCCAAATACAATCATGTCATCCATCCTTGAGCACTTGTCCACGACGGTGCCGTCACGCTTGACACCGAACCCTGCGAAACCGTCCCTCGAATTCAGGTATAGTGTCTCTGTAGCAACAGCAACGCTGCGGGCAACCACCTTGCCAAAGCTCACAATCTCGGTTTTCCGTGCCCGATCCGCTCCATATTTCTCCTTCAGATTCTTGAAATAGCGGATCGCGTAACGGGTCAATCCCCCGAGCTCCTTCTCGGTCTCGGCAATCTGCTGCTCAATGCCACAGATCAACTCGTCAGCTTTCAAGGAGTCAAACTTCGAGATGCGCTTGATCCTGATCTCAGTCAGTCGAACAATGTCATCATCGCTCACATCGCGCTTCAACGTCTTGAGGAATGGCTTCAACCCTGCCCAGATTTCCGAGATCACCGCCTCCCAGGTAGTGCACTCCTCGATACGGCGGTAGATCCTCTTCTCGATAAATATCCGCTCCAGGGAACTGAAATGCCATTTGTCCTGTAATTCTCCAAGCTTGATCTCGAGTTCCCACTTAAGCAGGTCCTTGGTGTGCAGTGCCGAACGCTTGAGGAGCTCATCAACGCCGAGAAACCGAGGTTTGTTGTCCTCGATGACGCATGAGTTCGGAGAGATTGACATCTCGCAGTCAGTAAAGGCATAAAGTGCCTCAATCGCGGTATCAGGATCCAGGCCGGCAGGCAGGTGGACATGGATCCCAACCTTCTCCGCAGTAATGTCCTCAATCTTGGAAATCTTGATTTTTCCCTTTTCGTTGGCAGCCACAATATTGTCCATCAATGCACCGGCGGTTGTCCCGAATGGAACCTCCGTAATACACAGGACACGCTTTGTCTTTGTCCTCTCTATGCTGGCCCTGACGCGGACCTTTCCCCCACGCAGTCCACGGTTGTATTCCGAGATATCGATGAATCCTCCGGTTGGAAAGTCGGGGAATATCTCAACCGGTTTTTTACGCAGTACATTAATGCAGCCGTCAATAAGCTCATTGAAGTTGTGGGGAAGAATCTTACAGGCAAGGCCAACGGCGATACCTTCAGCCCCTTGCGCCAGCAAAAGGGGAAACTTTACCGGCAGGGTAACCGGCTCCTTGTTGCGACCATCATAGGAAGAAGCCCAACCCGTGGTCTTGGCATTGAAGGCAACCTCCAGCGCGAATTTTGTTAGTCGCGCCTCTATATATCGCGATGCCGCCGCCTTGTCGCCGGTCAGGATATTGCCCCAGTTTCCCTGTGTATCGATTAACAGGTTCTTCTGCCCCAGACTCACCATGGCGTCGGCAATCGAGGCATCTCCATGCGGATGATACTGCATGGTATGTCCGACAAGGTTCGCAACCTTGTTATAGCGGCCGTCATCCTTTTCCTTGAGTGTATGGAGTATGCGCCGCTGCACAGGTTTCAAGCCATCGCGGATGTCAGGAATCGCCCGGTCG
>CAWVVE010000438.1:0-2884 GCA_963933075.1 uncultured Verrucomicrobiaceae bacterium
TTGTGTTCCATCACGCTCAATCCTGATTCCTGCGGCATCGATTTCTTCCGGCGCGCTCCAGCTGAGCGTGGCTGTTTCGTTGGCGGGGTCGGTCGTGCAGGTCAGTCCGTCAAGGCAGAAAGGGGGAAACCCAAAGGGTTCGCTCTCCCAGCCCCAGGCGGGATCGATAGCGATGCCGAGGTGCCTGAATGCGGTTGGCGGTGGCGCAGTGTGGCCGGGACCGGGTGAGATGGTACGATGTGATATGGTGCCTCCGCTGGCGATAAAGAAAATCGTGCGCTCATCGGCAGACTGGCCGCCGTGGCCAGTGCCGAGGCCGCCATGGTCGGTGGTGATGATGATCAGCCAATCCTCGGCGGCAAAGTTCGGCCGTGCTTCAATGGCGTCTATAACCTCGCCGATCTGGTCATCGACTTGGGCAATGGCCGCGAGGTAGGTGGGGTTGGTTGCACTGTAGCCTGAGCCATGACCGGCATGGTCAACATCATCGAAGTGCAGCATCAGCACGTCGGGATTATTGCCGGCAAGATAGGCGCTGGCCTGATCGGCAACCGACTGTCCGCTGCCGGCGGTGGCGCGATGCTCAGTGAATGCGTCAACTGCCGCGACGATATAGGTGTCGATCGGTGACCACTGCACAATCGAGGCGGTGCAGGCCGCTGCATTGGTCTCTTTTATCCTCCTGAAAAAATGCGGGTAATCCTCATAGTTGTCACCGCTGAAGCTGTTGCTGGTGACGCCGTGTTTATTGGTCCAAGTGCCTGTAAGTATACTCGACCACCCCGTACCGGAGGATGTTACCTGCTGGGTGTCTGTGCCGGGAATGCCTCCGGCGAAGGCGTCATAGCTCACTGCCCCGGCTGCACTGAGCGCGTCCATGCTTGGCGTATTCGCGGCCTGCATGGCATCGGAGCGCACGCCGTCGATGCCGATGAGAAGCACGCGGCGGTTGTTGAAGGCTCCGCTCAGGGTTCCGTCACCATTGGCCAGTGGCGTTGAGTAAACCAGAAGCAGTAATCCAAGGAGAAGAGGAATCGATGGTTTCATGGTGCTTAGATTGTAATATCCTGTGAATTAGCGTTATATGTCATTAGTGGGTGACATGACAAGCTCGATAGCATGGGTTGTGTTTTTATGTTGCTGTTGCAATTGCTGCCTGAGTTAAGATGCGGCAACAAACGGGAACGGCCCAGGTGATCTGTTGGAGCGCCTTGTAATCAATGAAGAGTTTCTTAATGAATAATTGATGCCCCGTATCATTCACCTCAGATTGCTCATTGTTCTTCTGGTCACGAGCGTGTGCGCCGAGGGTCGCCCCAATGTCCTCTTCATCGCCGTCGATGACATGAATGACTGGACCGGCTTGACCCGGGGGTATCCCGGAAAGGTGCACACCCCCAACCTTGAACGCTTGGCAAAGATGGGCGTAAGCTTTGACAATGCCCACACTGCCTCGCCCGTGTGCTGTCCGAGCAGGACGGCACTCATGCTGGGAAAGCGCCCGTCAACAACCGGGATCTATAATAACGGTCAATGGTGGTTGCCGCATTTGCCGGGTGCGTTATCACTGCCAATGGCATTCAGAAAGAGTGGCTACAGGGCGATTGGGGCGGGAAAAATTTTCCATCATACCGCAGGTTTCAATCCGCCTGTCCAGTGGGATGATTTCCAGCGCCTGGTCTTTAAGGATGACCCATGGTTTCGGGGTAAAAAGCTCAACTATCCCTGGTCAATCCCTGTGCCTTATCCGGACGGGTATCCTTTCAGCGGGTTGCAGGGCACTCCGCATGAAGGGGACTGGGGGACTATTCCCGGCCTTGATGAGGAGAATTACGATGATGCCAGGACGGTTGATTATGTGGTCGGTGAGCTGGAGAAGGAGCAGGGCAAGCCGTTCTTTCTGGCCTGCGGTATTTTCCGCCCTCATCTCCCCTGGTATGCTCCCACCAAATACTTTGACCTGTATCCACTGGATGAAATCATTTTGCCTGATGTTCATGAGGGGGACTTGGATGATGTCCCCGGCGAGGGGCGCCAGCTTGCCGCCTCGCGCAGGGAAGATTTCAAGCGCATCAGGAAGCACGGCAAGTGGAAGGAGGCAGTCCGGGCTTACCTTGCGTGCATCAGCTTTGCTGATGCCCAGCTTGGACGCGTTCTGGATGCGCTGGAAGGCAGTCCATTCAGGGAGAATACCATCATTGTATTCTGGTCGGACCACGGCTGGCACCTTGGGGAAAAGGATCACTGGCACAAGAGCACTCTCTGGGAGGAGGCGACAAGGATTCCCTTCATAATGGCTGCTCCCGGCATCACCAAGGGTGGAACACGCTGTAAGCGCCCGGTTGATACCCTGTGTATCTATCCGACGTTACTGGAGCTTTGTAAAATACAACCGGGTAACGGGCTCGACGGGGTAAGCATTGTCCCGTTGCTCAAGGATCCCGGGATGCGATGGGATATTCCCGCGGTGAGCGAGTTTCGCCGGGGACAGTGCGCGGTACGCTCGGAACGCTATCGTTATATCCGCTATAGTGACGGCACCTCGGAGCTCTATGACCACTCGCGTGATCCGGAGGAATGGAATAATCTCGCAGGGGAAGGGCACGAAGAGGTGATAAGGGGACTTTCCCGCTCGATCCCTGAAAAGTTCGCCCCTGACGCGCCCTCCAAAAAGGCGTATGACTTCGACCCGAAGACATATACCTGGACTCACAGGAAGAGCGGACGAAAGACCCATGGGGAAAAATAATGAACCTCTGCAGACAAATCCTGTTTTTTTTCACGTTGACTGTCCTTGCCCATCAAGCTGATGGAGCAACGCCGAATATTCTCTTCATCGTCTCCGAGGACAACGGACCTGAAATCGGATGCTATGGCACGCCGA
>CAWVVE010000439.1:0-2879 GCA_963933075.1 uncultured Verrucomicrobiaceae bacterium
GATTTCCCTTTCCGGAGTCACGTTCAACCAGGGGATCAGGTTTACCTTCAGTGATTTCATCCTGGCGGGCGGAGAGCACATCCTCGTGGTCAATGACCAGCCTGCCTTCACGCAGCGTTATAGTGCGGTTGAGACTGTGATTGCCGGGGAGTTTGACGGCAGCATCAGTAATTCCGGTGAGGGTATAGCGTTGACCGGGCCCTTTGGCAGCCTGATTCAGGCCTTCAGCTTTGATGATGACTGGTTTCCTCCTACGGATGGTGGCGGGCAGTCCCTGGTCAGCAATTTCAATGATTCCGGCCCTGATGATTGGAATATGCCCTCCGGGTGGAGGGCGAGTACTTTTGCGGGTGGCTCCCCCGGCCGGCCGGATTCTTCTCCACCGCCGCTCAGGATTACCGAGTTGAACTTTCATCCCGGATATCCGCGTCCCGAAGAGGTGCTTGCCGGGTTTAAAGGCGATGATGACTTTGAGTATGTAGAGGTGTTCAATGCCGGGCCTGATTCTCTTGCACTGGAGGGCTTTAGTTTTTCCGGGGCTTTCGACTTCACCTTTGGCCAGCTATTGCTTGGCAGTGGGGAATATGCGGTGGTCGTTTCAAATATGGCGGCGTTTGCACATCGTTATGGGGAGGGGATCGCCGTGGCCGGCTCGTTTGCACCCAGGTCGCTGAGTAACTCCGGGGAAGATATTATCCTAAGGGGGCCTGCAGGAGAGGTGATACACCATTTCCGCTATTCCGATAAATGGGTATCAGCGGCGGACGGTATCGGGGCATCCCTCGTGGTGACTGACGATGCCGCGGAACTTTTCCGCTGGCGGGAAGAGGAGCAATGGCGCGCCAGCAGCCGGTGGGGAGGATCACCGGGGATGGTTGATCCGGTGGCCAATCCCTCTGCCTTGCGTGTCAGTGAGGTGATGTTCAACCCCGGAGACCCCGATGCAGGTGAGATTGTGGCGGGTTTTGAGAACAATGATGACTTTGAATTTATTGAACTGGTCAATACCGGAGAATTACCGCTGGATATTTCCGGCTACAGCCTTGCAGGGGGCGTGGATACAGTCCTTGGCAGTTACCTGCTCGTGCCGGGCGAGAAAGTTGTCGTGGTGAAGGACGAGAAGGCCTTCATGAAGCGATACCCCAATGCGGCCACTGTGGTTGGTGAGTATGAGGGGAATTTAAAAAATGATTCCGAGGAACTTCTCCTGCTAGACCCTTTGGGCGCGCCCGTACTGGCATTCACCTATGATGATGCCTGGCATGAATCCACTGACGGTGGCGGCAATTCCCTGACGATCATCGATGAATACTACCATCCGGTTTACTGGGGGCATGAGGAGGGCTGGCGACCGAGTGGTCAACCGGGGGGCAGTCCCGGAGTGGATGCCGATGCCTACTTTACGTGGGCCTGGAGCAATTTCCCGCATGCCCTTGCCATGGATCCGTTGGTATCGGGAACCAACATTGATGCTGATGGTGACGGTTCATCCAACATGGTGGAATATGTGCTTGGCACTGATCCCCTGTCTGCTGAGGACAGGGGATATTTCCAGTCGGTCATTGAGATTGATGGGCAGTTATTTCTTGCCCTCACCTATCAGGTTGCAGCTGGTGATGCCCTCGTAGAGGTGCAGTTTTCCACGGACCTGGTAAACTGGATGCCTTCCGATCCTGCTTCCCAACTATATATTTCCGGGAGGACACCCGAGGGGATGCCCGAGTTGACGGTCATTGACAGCCTCGCGCTTGATTGGACCAATCAAGCGCGGTTCGTGCGGCTGAAGATTGTCAGGTAGGATTCCCGGGGGTTTTACCCTGCAAGCTCCTTGAGCTTGGCCTTGATATCGGTGAAACTGGGAAATTGCCCGGGATCATCATTGCTCTCGGCGTATTGGATGATGCCTTGGGCATCGATGACAAATGCTGAGCGCTTGGGGACACCGCCCATGTTGAGGTTCTTGTCCGGTATGAAACTCTCGTAGGCGATACCGTAGGCTTTGGCCACGTCATGCTCGTAATCACTGGCGAGGGTTACCTTGATGCCCTCCTTCTCAGCCCAGGCAGCCTGCGCGAAGGGATTGTCCCCGCTGATGGCAATTACCTTGGCTCCGAGGTCATTGTATTCGGAGAGCTCACTGGTAACACCGCAAAGTTCCTTGGTACATCCTCCGGTGAATGCCATGGGGACGAAAAGCAGCACGACGGGGCTGCCGCTGTGCTCAGACAGGCTGACATGAACCGGGCCGTCCGCTGAAAGGGTTGTCAGTTTGAAATCCGGGGCGTTTTCTCCGATACTAGGCATTGATTTATGGTGGTTGAGTTTTTGATGACCGGCAATTATATGGATTGTTAAACGAACGGTCAACCCTTTCCATTGCAATGCCTGAAATTCTACCTGTCAGCAAGATTATCCGTAACCGCCGCACGGTGAAACCCGCTATCATGGACCCGCAACTGGAAGTGCCCAGGGAATTGGTCGACGAGTTGTTTGAGAACGCCAACTGGGCACCAACGCACGGCTTTACCGAGCCCTGGCGATTTAAGGTGTTTACCGGCGATGCGCGGCAAGAACTTGCCTCGCAGCTGCAGGCACTCTATACCGGGCACACCCCCGAGGATCAGTTCAGGCAGGACAAACTGGACAAGCTCGGTCGCAACCCATTGCTGGCCCCGGTGGTAATTGCCATTTGCATGAGGCGTGGGGACAACCCGAAGATTCCCGTTATCGAGGAGGTGGAGGCGGTCGCATGTGCCGTGCAGAACATGCACCTTACCGCTTCCGCCGCTGGATTGGGGGCATTCTGGTCGTCACCACCGGTCCTTGACACCGGAGGCATGCGCAATTTTCTGGGCTTGAGGGAAGAGGATTGCTGTTTG
>CAWVVE010000440.1:0-2864 GCA_963933075.1 uncultured Verrucomicrobiaceae bacterium
CTTGTCCGCGTTGTTGCTGGTGTAGACGATCAGGGTGTTGTCCATCATGGTGCCATCGCCCTCCGGCATCGATTCAAGTTCCTTGACCATCTTGAGGAGCATGCGGCAGTTATACTGGCGGATCTTGACCCAGATTTCATTGTTCGGCTGGGGCATGTGACCCAGGTTGTGGCCCTGTTTGTCAACCCCGAGACCTTTCCATGCGCCGAAGATCTCACCCCGTCCGGATCCAATGGTCAGGGTATTGGTGATCCCGGACTTGAGGGCGGAGATTCCAAGGTCAAGCAGGGAGTCATGCCAGTCTGTTTCGAATTCCGGGTTGGTGAATTTCTCTCCATATACGGGAGCAAATTTTTTCAAGTGATCGCTAATCCCGGCAAGCCGGCTGCGCAGCCCGTTCATGTCACGGAAGCCATCCGTGTAGCTACTGTAACGCTGTTTTTCTCCGGCCGGTAAACTGCGTGAACCTTGCTCGGCGATTCTCTCCACTGAGTTCAATACGTTTGAGCGCGCCTCATAACGCTCCCTGACCTCACCGGTGGATATACTGCCGAAGAGAGACTGGTAAAGATCCTGCGGGTTGGAATGCATGAAGATCGGCTTGCCTGGACCGGTTGCCGAAAGGGTGGCCAGCGTTGGCCGTGAGCGCATGTTGGGCAGGGAGTCCATGCCGATGCAGAGGTGGGGAAGGATGGTCTCCGGCAAATTCCGGCTGAGCACGTGGTCAATAGTGGCACCCCGGGGAGGACTGCCAATGCCGCCACGGTAACCACCCAGTGCCCCGAAGAAAGCACTGTGGCTTGGGCTTGTATGCTGGCCATGGAGGCCATTGATGATGTGCAGCCTGTCCTTGATCGGCTCGAGTGCCTTGATGGGCTCTTCAAACTCGAAGCTGTCCAGTGCAGCATCCTCTTTCAGTCCCTTGGGAATGGCGGTGTAAGGATCAAAGCCCTGGTTCTGCAGGAAAAAGATGATGCGCTTTGGCTTGCCTGCCTGTGCGGTCGATTTGGCAAAACCGGGAACAATCGGGGCAGCAGCGGCAGTGCCGATACCGGCTGCCATGGTGCGAAGCATTTTCCTGCGTGTCGTAATCATATCAATGTCGTATCGTTCAGCGAACAGTCACCTGATGGAGGGGTTGCAATATATAATATTGCGGGTTCTTCGTCCAAGGTATTTCCGATGATGCCTTATTCGTTGGTTTTTCCTATATTATTTACTGCCGGGACAGGGCAAATCTGAGGAAAAAACCATATTTGTTTGCAGTATGCGGGGTGGTGAAGAAGGTTTTTAAGCGTGATGAAAATCTTGATCCCGATCATGACAAGCATGCTTGTCAGTGGTTGTCTGGAATTTGGCGATGACATTCACCTTGCTGCCCCGGACGTGACTGCCAGCGAACTGGGGGAGGTCACCCGGCGCACAGGAATTGATTTTCCACCGGGGACAGTGGGCCTGGGTTATTTCTTTATGGGTTCGGGTATTGATGATGCCCTGGCTATCAAGGTTGCGATTGCCGCGAAGGAAAAAGACAAATTTCTCGGGAATGCCCTTTTCCAGGATGGGGGAGTAGAAGCGTGCTCCCTCCAGATTGGCCAAGACTGGTGGAATATAGACTGGTGGAATATAGACAGGTTGACTGACCGTAAGGATTACAAAATGAACCTGCCCCAGGGCAGGTTTTTGAAGTGTGCCTTCGGTAAGGAAGGCGGGCGATGGATTGCCTACATTTACTGGATGTCGACATGAGGGAAACGTGAACCCGGCTTACGTGGTCATTTGTCCGAAAGGTTGTTCTTTAGAGTGGATACGAATTTCTGATGCCAAAGAACCTGACAGAGTGGATTCGTGATTCCAGCCGTATCCTGGTCTTCACCGGTGCCGGGATTTCCACACCCAGCGGGATCCCTGCCTTTCGCGGTGCGGGGGGGCTCTGGACCACCAAAAAACCGGTTTATTATCAGGATTTCATGGCCATGGAATCCGCCCGTGTTGAGTATTGGCAATACAAGCTGGAACTCTGGGAGGAACATGGCGATGCCAGGCCCAATGCCATTCATCAGGCCATTGTTCGCCTGGAGCAAGCCGACCGGGTGGCAATGGTAGTGACCCAGAATGTCGATGGGCTGCACCGAGCTGCCGGCACCAGTGAGGAACTGCTCGTGGAAGTGCACGGCACCGGCAGCCTTGTCGAGTGCCAGTCCTGTGCTCACCGTGAGCCACCGGAGGCAAGCTTTGAAGCCTTCAAGAAGGAAGGAAAGTGCCCGCTTTGTGCATGCGGAGGCTATCTCAAGCCTGCCACTATCAGCTTTGGCCAAAGTCTGCGTGAAGATGACCTCAACCGCGCCTTTGCCGCCGCCGGATCCTGTGACCTTGTCCTTGCCCTGGGTTCCACGCTTTCCGTCAGTCCGGCCAACTCGATTCCCATGGCCGCCGCCCAGGCCGGTGTCCCTTATATTATTATCAACCGGGATGAGACCGATCACGATAATCTGCCACAAGTGACCCTGCGCCTCTCCGATAACCTTGAGGATGTTTTTCCCCCAGCCGTGGCCGAGGCCCTGGAGTCTGAGCCTTAATGGATTTGTTTGAGGTATGCTTTGGTATGTGTTCTATTCCATCAGGTTACAGCTATTAAAATATTTAAAGAGATCACTCATGAAAAACTCATTCCATTTGTTTTGGCTTTGTTCGTTTTAGGATGTGAAAAGGGAAATCAACCTGCTTCTCCAGAGAGCAAATCTGCTTCGCCAGAGAGTCGCCTGATCGGTTACTGGACCATCGACGAGATAAAGAGCCTTGAGGCTCTAGAGAGCCTGCTGGAGAGCCTGCCGGAGAGTCCTGACAGCGAAGAGGAACAGAAA
>CAWVVE010000441.1:0-2849 GCA_963933075.1 uncultured Verrucomicrobiaceae bacterium
TGTCCACAGAGATGTAATAGGTCCCGGGTCGAAATAAACCAAGCGTTGCGTTCCTAGGCGGAGCACCATCAAGCAGCGCCAAATTTAATGCGCCCGCTGAATCGATGAGGCCGGCCGCATTTACTTCGGTCTCGAGAGTATTGAGAATAAACACATCCGGGTCTCCGCCGAGGGCAACACTGGTTATGTCAATCCTCATTGTCTCGTTGATCGTGAACTGGAAGACGATTTCATTCCCCCAGGTGTTGATGCCTCCTGCCGCGGTATAAGTGTCACAATTATTAGCCCCTGCTGCAGTGTCGCCGCTAATGGCTGTGCTGCTGGCTGCTGCCAGGACTCCTAGATCCTCGGTGACCACCAGATCAGCGTTGGCGCTTGGCAATGAATGCACGGCTAGGGTGATGAGGGCGAATAGAGCAAAAAGGGTATTAGCGGGGGTCATTGTTTCTTAGGTTTAGCGCTTTAGGTGAGATAAGTTTTTCCCAAGGGGTTCAATGAAGCCTTTACAGGGGAATTTTATTATTTGTAATTTAATTCTTTAATGGCCATATGCGTCAAGCTATCAAATCACCTTTATTCTTGATGTTTCGGGACTTATGAGACATCAGAGGGGGCTTTTTCATGGAAACACGTGTTCATCCCACCGGTAAGCTGGAGTGGTGGGGGGATTTAAAGACACTGTCAATCAGGGTTCAGAGTTCACGGATCCTGTAGAACAGTGTCCGTGCCGCAAGGTCAGGTGTTGAGTGGGTGTAATCTGTGCTGGTGCCGCCGCTAATGATCGCATCATCAAGTTCCAGCCAGGCAACCAGATCATCGGAGATATCGACTGAATAGAATTTTCCCGGCGAGGAATTGAAGGTAATCGTTATGTTACCGTCGTTGCCCCGTGAGATGTTACTGATGGCAAGGGTCTGGGTGCCGGGTGGTGTTGCACCACCAACCTGGAAGGAGAGGAGGAGGATCTCCTTGGTATCCAAGGTGCCACTGAGCGTGCCGACCGGGTAATTGAACTGGTAGCTTCCTGATTCATCATCGTCTGTGGCGGTGGTAATGAAATTCGGGTGATAGTCCGTATCATAGGCGCCGAGTCCAATGTAGTAGGTGCCTTCCTCAAGTCCTGTGAACTCGATCCTGCTATGGAGGGTATCTCCGTCAACGTCGTCGTTTGACGCGATCAGTTGACCTTCCCGATCCCAGGCCCCCAGTTCCGTGTCGAATATTGAACCCAGGGTATCGATAGAAAAAGGCGTGGCGACTGCCGCTATCCTTCCCAGTGGGGTAGCACTGAGGATATCGAGTTGATCGGGAGCGGAGAGGGTAAGGTCAATAGAGAAATCAGCAGCGACTTCATCATAACTGTCAGCACTTATATAATAGGTTCCCGGCTCCAGGAGACCGAAGGATTCTGTCTCGGGTGGAAAATCCAGCCAGATCTCCCCAAGGGTTCCCGTGGCAAATCTTAATCCCGCGTCGGTGGTCGCAGTGGACAGGTTGTCGAGCAGAAAAAAATCATGATCGCCGGTCAGTGTTACACTCGTCAACTCGAGCAGGAGAGGGTTTTCAATCGTGAATTCAAGGACAATTTCGTTACCGTAAACATGACTGCCAATACTGGAATAGAGGTCCGAATTGTTGGCTCCAAGGTTCGTGTTGTGGCTAACGTTAACGGTTCCGGTCGCCAGGGTGCCAAGGTCCTGGTTAACAACAAGGTCGGCATGAAGCACCGGTGAGCAGTGCATGATTGCGGCCGCAATGACAGCTAATAAGTGATAGTGGCGGGAAGCTTTCATTTAATCCGGAAGGGAGGATGCCTTGAATACGCGTGATGACTTATTGCAGTGAGAAAGAGAAACGGTAAAAGGTGGTTGGCGCTGACTGTGCCGGCTGACTTGTCCTGAACAGCAAGGTACGGGAATTCGCATCCTTGATTTCACTGCCAAGGAACTCATAGGAGGTTCCGGGTACGCCTGTTGTCCAGTTACTGAGGTTAACGGAGGAATCCAGTGTGATTCCCACCGCATCGAGGCCGGTTGATATTTGCAGGGTAAAAATCTGGTATGCACCGGGATTTCCCGCGTCCTCGGGATCATATTCAACGGACAGGGTGACCGGTTCGGCATTGGCCTGTTTGGGATTTGTCGCAAAGATGTATTCAAGAAGGTTGTTCAGGCCGTCCCCGTCGGGATCCGCATCATTTCCGGAGATGAGGGGGGAAGCCAACTCTTCCGTTGAGAAAAGGCCGCTGCGCCACGAGTCAATGGACACCGTGTCTTGCGTTCCCGGGGTTCCCCCGGTTGTCCTGCTTGCTCTCCAGTTGATTCCCTCATCGGGATCACTGCTGCCGAAGTTTGCTGAAAATACCAGCGAGTAGCCATCGCCGTCGGCTTCCTCGGGCCAGGGTGAATCATCCCGGTAGCGGAGGTTGAAAACGGTTTCTCCCCCGGCATCCAGCAGTGTGAGGCGTTCACCTCCGTTATCCAGGCTGGTTTCGTTGGCAAAAGATCCGGCAACAGGTAACCCGGTCCCGTAACGCGACTCGAAGGCAGCCTGGTTGCTGACAACAAGCAGGCGCTGCCCGGGGAGAAGTTGGCTGATGCTGCTGTTAGTGAAGTCAAAATCGATACCGGCAGAAAATGTAAGCCCTGCCAACTCAATGGTTTGCGCTGATGTGTTGACCATCTCGATGAACTCGAAGAAGCCGCGTGATGTAAAACCGGCGGCAATCTCCGATGCGTCCGGTGTGGCGGGTCTGTAGTGGATTTCGGACACTGCAAGGTTTGAGTCATCGGCGGGGACCCCAACAATGAACGAGGCTCCGGGAAGTGCTGACCACGTTTCACCGGATT
>CAWVVE010000442.1:0-2835 GCA_963933075.1 uncultured Verrucomicrobiaceae bacterium
GAGAAGGCTGCAGCCACAAGGGAGCCACGTGCGTTGTGGGATGCAAGTAAGATGAGGTTTGTTGTTGCTTCAGGCGGTGAACGGGGGATAGCGGAGTTTCGCCTGAAAGAGAACACTGTTCCTGAGGAACCAGTTACCGAGAACCGTGAAGTTTCACTTAAACTCGCCAAGAACAGCACATGGGTTTGGGATTATATTGATTCCAGCAATGGCCTTCCTGAGAGGTTTGGTTTGGCCAGTGTCAATCCGTCAATTCCCTCATCCTATGAATCACCGAAGGCCGCTCCCGGGCCTCTGGCATTGAACCCTCCTTCATTCTCGGCTGATGGGGGTATCTATGAGCTCGCCGATTTTGAGAACTTCCAGGTGCAGTTGAACAACCCCAATCCTTCCGGGTCATCGCAGGTTTTTTATTCTACTGATGGCAGTAACTGGCATGCTTACTCCGGGCAGGGTTTCAATCTTGATCCAGGCGATGCCATGCAGGCATTCTCAGCCTCACTGGACCCATATTTGTGGGCTGACAGCCCGGTTCAGGAAAACGTATACAGCGCAAGCCCGGTACAGCTCATAATTGCCGCGGATTCTTCCGGTGAGCGGGTAAGTTACCCGGAGATGGGAGGCATGATGGTATCCGGCGATCAAAGTGCGGCAGTTCAGCTGAATTCCATATCAGTAAATCTCACCAATCCCGGCGAGATTCCCAACCGCTATCAGAATTCTGATTCATTTAATGTCTTGTGGTCTTATGACGGGGCAGATCCCCTGGTGTCCTCGACCGGTGCAAGCCATACATTCAGCAACGGTTTCCCGGGTGCCGGCGTTAATTTCTCCCTCGATAAGTGGGGGGCGGGGAGTTCCTTGCCGGTCAGGATAGTTGCCAAGTCCCTTAATACTGACGCGCTTCTTGATTCCGAGGAGGTTATCTCCACTTTCGAGATCAATCGCATTAGTCTGGATAAGCCTTCAAGTGATGTCCTTGAAGACGGTCATTATGCGCCGAGTCAGCAAATCTCATTGATGCCCGCAGAGGCTTCCTTGAACTTGCCGGAAGGTTGGCGCATTTACTATACGACCGACGGCAGCGATCCTGGTTATGATGAGAGCGGGGAACCTGATCGCGGCACACTTTATACCGGGACATTTGACCTTTTCACCGGTGTCAGCACGCGGTCCGATATAAGCGCAAGGGTTTATGGACCGAGCGGATATGCGCATTGGTTCACTCCGAGTGCGCCCTATACAATCAGCCTTTCCAGGTGGCATGTGCCGAACTGGGATGGCTACATAGGAGGTAATTTTCGCAAGAATACCCATACTTCGTTCCAGAACATTAAACAGCACTTGGATGAAGGACCCATTTCCATGGATTTCAACCCGGGCTCCGGGCTGGATTCCTGGGGCAAGTGCCTTGCTGTCCAGCCTGACGGGAAGTCAATCGTTGGGGGTGCCTTTACTTCTGTTGACGGAGTGGATCGCAACCGGATTGCCCGCTTCAATATTGATGGTTCCCTTGACCCGTCTTTCGATCCTGGCCTTGGCTTCGATGATGAGGTGCTGGCAGTTGCCATTCAGCCTGATGGCAAGATTCTTGTGGGGGGAAAGTTCAAGAAATTCAACAATGCGTGGCGCAAGGGTCTGGCCCGGCTGAACACTGACGGGACCCTGGATTGGAGCTTTAATGTTGGCCAGGCTGTCCATAGTGATGAGGCTGGATGGGTTCACTCCATAGTGTTGCAGGATCAGCGTGCATTAGGTGGTGGCAATGGCGGGGTTTCACAGCTCAATGACCACAAGGTAATCGTGTGTGGCTGTTTCTCACGTTACAACTACAGGCCGGCTTTCAGTATTGCCAGGCTCGACATGAATGGTGGTTATGACCCGACTTTTGAAACCCGAAGGGGAGTTGCCGGGTTTGTGCACTCTGCAACGATCCAGGAGGATGGTAAGGTGGTCATTGCCGGGACGTTCTCCAGCTTTGACGGGGTTGCCCGTCGCAATATAGCCCGTGTGCTGGGCAATGGTAGAAATGACGAGAGCTTTGACCCCGGGTCTGGAACTGATGATGAGATCAGAACTGTTCAGATTTTTGGTGATGGCAAGATCTTTATTGGCGGGCTTTTTGACCGTGTGAATAACAGGCCGCGGAAAGGTGTTGCACGCCTTAATGCAAATGGGTCGCTGGACAGCTCGTTTAACCTGGATGCAAAGCACGGGATTAACTCGTGGGAGGTGTATTCCTCATCCATTAACGATGACGGCGGGATTCTGGTCGGTGGCAAATTAACATCAACGACTTCAAGCCCCATGGTGAACTCACCGTTTTTGCGCCTGCATAGCAATGGCGCTATCGATTTAAGTTACCAGCCGGAGGACTTGGCGGACAATGCCACGGTTTACGCAATCAAAACCCGCCCGGATGGCAGTGCTCTGATCACAGGTGAGTTTCCCGCAGAGTTTGTCGTCAGGAGCGAGAATATTGCCCGGCTGAACACTTTCAGCGGACGCCTGGATGCTGCTTTTGATATTGGAGCAGGTGCGGATAAAGATGTTCATGTTGTCCTGAAGCTTTCCGATGGTGATGTCCTTATAGGCGGCGGATTTTCCCGGGTGAAGGGATTGAATCGATCGCGTGTGGCAAAGCTCGGGGCAGATGGAAGCGTGCGTCCTTTCAGTGTCAAGATTGAGGGAGGGGATGTGCTTTCTGCCGTGGAGATGGATGACGGCAGGATTGTGATCGGGGGAAACTTTACCAGCGTTAGTGGTAATCCTTCCTTAAGGCGCATTGCTGTGCTGAGCGCGGATGGGTCGGTGGATCGTGCATTCAATCCGCCG
>CAWVVE010000443.1:0-2829 GCA_963933075.1 uncultured Verrucomicrobiaceae bacterium
CCCCGCCGTTGGATTTGCGCTCAAGGATGCTTATTCCGGACTTATTGAGAGGGGTTCATTTCCTGCGGCTTTTCTATTTATAGAAGCCGATCCCGCAAGCATTGATGTTAATGTGCATCCCACAAAGCGTGAGGTTCGCTTTAGTGATAGCCGTATCGTTCAACGGCTTGTATCAACGTCAGTGGAGCATTCGATCACCAGAAAAATTAACAGAAATATCCCATCTTCAGACGATTTAAATCCGGTCATGCCGCAGTATAGTGTTGATGCTAATGGTTCTGGATCCTCTGCTGTGAATGTCCTCAGTGGGGCGCAAGATGTCATAAGGGAGGCTTATGAGGATTCCAACATCAAAGGGATATCAAGTTCGACAGGGGATATCGAAAGACAACTAGAGGTGAATTTCCCCCCTGGAAAGACTAACCCCCACAAGATACTGGGACTGCTCGGTGGGCGTTATTTGGTAATCGAAGGCGATGACGGGCTTGTGCTCCTTCACCGACGCGCAGCACATGAGCGGATTCTCTATGAGGAAGGACTCAAGGCAATTGAAAGTAAAGGCGCATCCTCGCAGTCTTTGCTTGTCCCGGTTACTGTGAGCCTGTCTGCCCAGGACTTTCAGGTTGTGATGGAAAACTCAGAAATCCTTACCAAACTTGGGCTTAGGGTTGAGCCATTCGGTGAAAACACTATTAAAGTTGATGCCTTGCCTGCCTCATGTTCTGATGCTGATCCTGCTGCATTTGTTACGGCCTTAACGAGTGAGTTGTGCGAAGGTGGGAGTAGGTCCGCTAAACGCTTTAGCGAGAAGGACCTTGTGGCAATAATAAGCAACCGGGCAGCCCGTTACAGTGAAGCGAAGAGCAGCGACGAGCTTAATGCCTTGGTGTCCAGATTAATGGAGTGTGACATGCCTTATTGTGATGCCCGCGGCCGCCCCACAATGATTCAGTTTTCTGCTCAAGAATTAGCCAGGAGGTTTGGTGCCACCTCCTCGAAATGAAAAAACTGCGCGGATGCTATCTTCTTGACTGCGCCCTTTGGGCATCAACTAATGAAAATGCACCGAGCGTATAGACCTGAAATCCAAATGAACGGGCTTGCCCATTGGGCGTGTGATTTTCTCATCGGCAGGAATAGTCCTTACGACAATCCCGTTGCCGTCGATCGCACAAGATTTGAAACGGCATCGCTGGCCGAAGTTTATTGTTTGTCCATCGGTTAACTCAATCCGGCCTGTCGCAGGCGCTTGGGATGTCGGTTTTTCTATCCAGATAGTAGGGAGCCTCTTGTAGCTGTAGTTTACAGTTGATCCATCAGGACGTGTCCCGGAAAACTTTTCATTCCCCAATTTGTATGTCGTCAGGTATAGTGGGTCATTGCGCATAATTATTGCCGCCCCCCCCTTGGGTATATTCAAATCACCTGGTGGATTCTGTAAGGCTCTTGAGGATGCCCACAGACTGCTTATTTTAAGTTGTTCAAGCGTAAGTTTCCCCACCATCGATTTTAATTCACCTTGAGCTGGACGAATCAGCGCAAGTCTCGATCCGTCAGATAGTCTAACCCATAATTTACTTTCAAATGGATCTTGGGGAGGATTTGTGCCGATGGGGGGAACCAGAACCTTTACTTGGTTGAAGGGGATGTGGATTTCCTCGGCGAAGTCGGTGCCTGGTTTGACAACAATTTCTATATCAGAAGCCCCGGGTTTCTTCCTGTGCTCAATGGACCGGCAGTTTATTCGACTGCCGTCATTTAGAGAAACCGAGAAATGCGTTGGTCTCAATGCGCCAAATAATGGAGCAGGTTGGTCGTAGACAAGATCATCCAGGGCAAAGTTCGAATCAATATCAGGGTTAGGCACAATTCCTATTCGGGCAATTGGCACATTACTTTTTATTCCAAGGAACTGACTCTTTTCCTTAGTGGTAATTACCCTTCCTATTTCCATTCCGTCAGCACCATAAGCGATCATGGATGTGCCTCCTGGCTTCACTATACCTATCCAGCAACCGATAAAGTAGACTCCTGCCGGACGTCTCGGGGCACCAGGCTTGCAAAAGCTAATTGTTATCTCGCCTTCATAAAGCGGGTCATGGGTTGCTGCAGATTTTCCTCCTCCCGCTCCTTCAATGTGATATCGATTAACAGAAACATATGAGTCCTCAACAGAGGTGGACAATGTGATTCCCCAGTCGACAAATGCTTGTTGGATATTATCGCCGGCCTTCAGGGCTTTTCCTGAGGGATAACGCTCGAAATCAATTTTCCGACACGTAAGCGGCACCAAGCTATTGGCAGGGTCTTCTACGGCATGCAATATCGCCTTTAAATTAACCGAATCTGGTGGAGCGGATATTGACCTAACGGTTGCGCGGTTGAGATTAATATCCGTTCCGCGATATTTGGCGGTTATTTGCCAGTCCTCAAACTCTCCCCTAAAGGACCTGTCATCAAGCCTGACATGGTCAAATTCATCGCTTGCATAGATTGGCAACGCCTCCAAAACGCGTCGCAATCTCCACTTGATCTCCGGATCAAATGACAGCTCAAGCTTTTCCTCCAGCAGTCCACGGAAGCCTGACCCGGATTTTGTTAAAACCAATGCCGCTTCCTCGCGTTTTGCAAAACTTTCATGGCGCAAGCCGGTGAGCGCCTTCTTTATACGTTCAACGCGCTTTAGTGCGGGAATTTCTGAAAACGTAATTTGCGAAGCTTTATTGATAGGAACTCTGGTTTGATTGCGAGCATCTTTCTCCCCCTCGGCATTCAAAATTAATTCAATAGGGTCGAGATCGAATTTTAGTTTTGTTCCATCACGGAATT
>CAWVVE010000444.1:0-2822 GCA_963933075.1 uncultured Verrucomicrobiaceae bacterium
CTAAATCCATACCAATATCCGCCAGTACAGTTGACATTTAATACAACCTCCCAAAAGATTATAGATTAGAAACCAGACCGTTTATGAAACTTCTTACCCTCATCCTGATCACCCTCACTCCCGGTCTTCTCATTGCCGATGGATTCAAAGCCCCCATTAACGACCTTAAAATTAAGGCCACCTTCGAGAAGCAGCTTGGAAAACTTCGTGACGAGGGAAAGCTGGTCGCCGCTGATAAGTTGGCAACCGAGCTCAAGAAGCAAAAACAAATGAACTTAAAGTTTCCCACCTCCACAGGGAAACCCTCCAGCAAGTCGTCCGTCTATGAGCTCAACAAAAGTGGCATACTGTGCTTTGGGAATATCTATAAATGCGACCGCTGTGATAAATGGCATAGCAACATTGCCGGAGGTTTTGTCATCTCGAAGGAAGGACTGGCCGTTACAAATTACCATGTCATGGAAAACAAGAAGGCCGGAGCCTTTGGCGGCATGACTATGGACGGCAAGATATACCCGGTCGCGGAAGTAGTCGCCTCATCGCAAAAAAATGACTTGGCTATTGTTCAGCTGCAGGGAGAGAATTTTCATCCGCTCACGATTGCAGAAGGCGGCGCTGTCGGCGCCGACGTCACGGTCATCAGCCATCCAGAGGGACGCTTCTACAGTGTCTCGAGAGGCATAATCTCACGCTACTACACGCTCCGCGCAGGTGATGCACGGGGATCATTCAGAATGGCCATCACCGCTGACTTTGCCAAGGGATCAAGTGGCTCTCCTGTGTTTAACCAGAATGGAGCAGTTGTCGGTGTAGTTGCATCGACCAACTCAATCTATTACAACAAAAAAGAGGGAATAGAGAGAAATCTGCAGATGGTCATCAAGTCCTGCATACCCTCTGGGTCGATCCTGGAACTATTGAATTCCGGCAAGGGCAAGAATTAATTACCCACTTCGCCCCTCATCATTATAAGCCATATATAGACGAAGTAGCTTAAGAGCATCAGCCCTCCCTCAACGCGTGTCAGCTTTTTCCCTGAAGCCATCAGGAAGAGACAAAGCAGAGGCGCCCCGACCATAACAGACAAATCAATCGCTGAAATCTTCGGGACCTCCATCGGCTTCACCAGCACAGTGATCCCCAGAATGGCCAAAATGTTGAATATCGAGGAGCCTACCGCATTTCCCGCAATTATATCTCCCTGCCTCTTAAGGCACGCCACAATTGAAGTGGCCAACTCAGGCAGGGATGTCCCGAAGGCTAGCACAGACAGTCCAATAATTGCCTTCGAAACGCCGAGATTTTCGGCTAGGCCAACTCCTCCTTTTTGAAAAAATTCAGCACCAGTCACCAGCGCCAGCACCCCCCCAATAATTAGCACCGCAGTCCTTGATGCGGAAATTGGTGCGCTTGTATCTTCATCACGATCAGGTTCAGCCGGTAACTCCTTCGGCAATTCCCCGCGGGCAGCAACCCTTAGGCTCGACCATAAATAGTAAAGGATTCCGGCAGTTAATCCGCCTCCTTCAAGGGTGTCTAGCTTGCCATCCCAAAGCATTACCCAAAGGACTAGGGAAACCATGATGAGAATGGGCATTTCTCGCCTGAGAACACGTTTCTTGACAAGCATTGGCTTAATCAATGCGCTTAAGCCAAGAATTAAGAAAATATTACATATATTAGAGCCTACGACATTTCCCACTGCAGCATTAGGGCTTCCTGTGCCATTAAGGCGCAAGCATACCACCAGTTCAGGCGCACTGGTGCCAAATGCAACAACGGTCAAACCGACCACCAATGGCGTCAAGCCGAGCCGGAGAGCCAACCTGCAACTCCCGCCGACCAACCACTCAGCCCCGAAATAGAGCAACGCAATGCCAACGATAATAAATAGTAAGTTCGACAACATTAATCCACTAGCAAGGAAAGCTAACCCCTAACCTTTCATCACGTTTTTGCCACCGGCAATTAAGTTCAGAATATTGGAGGGGCTCATTGCGCAGAATAATCATTACCGCCATTCGTGCTTCGGGTAACGCCCCTTAAGCTGCTTACGAATCTCCGGGTAACTGTTCTTCCAAAACCCGGCCATATCACTGGTGCGCTGCACGGGGCGATGATTAGGCCCTAGAACCTCTATCAGGACGGGAATTTTTCCACTTCCGATAACAGGCGCTGTCTTCACATCATAAAGCTTTTGCAGGACAATCGAAACTTTCGGGACACCATCAAGGTAAGTTACTTTAGCCTCGAATCCATTATCCAAACTGACACGCTCCGGTGCCAACATCTTGACCGCCTCAGCATGCACGGGAGAGAGCCACTTTCTCAATGCCGGCCAGATCGGGCGATCCTTAATCTGTTTGTAGCTTAAAGCCCCGTGGCACGCATCTGCAATTACAAGCCGGAAGTTTTCATCATCAAGCTGAGGAAACCCCAATTCCGGAAAGTGTTCACGCAAACATGACACCCTAGCAACCCAGGACCGGCACTTGTTATCCCATCCTTTAAGGATGAGTCGCCCGGAAACAACCTCGCCCGCCAAAACCTCAGCAGCTTGATCTACCGGGGTGTCACCGACTTGTTTTGAGCAGAGCACCAGATCGCGGAAACACTGGCCTCTCTCATTAACCACCCTTCTTGTTGCCATGTCATAGCGGCAACGACTAAATGCCTTAACATCCCCAGGAAACAATTCACTCAACCAGTCAATCTCCACTCCGGTAACCTTGCCGAGGATAACATTAATCTCTTTTCCCTCCACCTCGGTCATTTCTGCCGCGACAACAACATCAAACCCTCCCGAAAGGCTGCCCCTGCCA
>CAWVVE010000445.1:0-2802 GCA_963933075.1 uncultured Verrucomicrobiaceae bacterium
GGCTTATATTAAGGAACGCGCCGGGCAGGAGTCGCCCTTTTTCCTGTTCCTTTCATATAATGCACCACACACTCCTATTCAGCCGCCCAAGCAATGGGTCGGTAAGGTGAAGAGCCGTGAGAAAGGGATCACGGAGAAGCGCGCCAGGCTGGTTGCCCTTATAGAGCACATGGACGCGGGTATAGGCAGGGTAATTGCCGCGCTGAGGGAAAGCGGGGAGCATGATAACACCTTGGTGGTATTTACCTCTGACAATGGAGGCCAGGCCAATGTTGGTGCCCGCAATGCGCCCTGGAGAGGAGAAAAGCAGGAGATGTGGGAGGGAGGCCTGCGTGTACCGGCGTGTGTTTCCTGGCCGGGGAGGATCAAGCCCGGGTCACGCTTTGATGGCGACTCAATGACGATGGATTGGCTGCCGACGCTTGCAGAAGTTGCAGGAGTGGCATCTCCCGAAGGAATCGAAGGGAAGAGCCTGTGGGGTGCCCTTAGCGGTAAGGGGCAAGATCCCGGTGAAAGGTTGCTTATCTGGGTGCGCCGTGAGGGTGGATCCAGATACGGCGGCCAGGATTATTATGCGGTGCGGCGGGGGAAATGGAAATTGATACAAAATACTGCCTTTGAGCCCTTCAAACTATTTGATCTGAAGAGTGATCCAGGGGAAAAGAACCCGATTGAGAAGGGTGGCAAAGAGCGGAGGGAACTGGAATTCTTGTTGAGGGAACACGTCCGGCGAGCCGGATTTATCCCGTGGCAGGGGCGTGTTCCGGACCCGGAAATGGTCAAGTAGGACTTCTGGAGTGGGGGAAATGATGTTTTGCTTGCATCAGAGGCACTGCAAAACTACTTTATCGCCCCCCAAAAAAGCCTGATAACTGTTAACGACTCACTGCGATGAAAGCCGAATTGCATCCCGAATACCAGACCACCACGATTACGTGTACCTGCGGGGCTGTTTATGAGACCCGCTCAACAGTTCAAGACCTCAAGGTTGGTATTTGCATGCAGTGCCATCCGTTCTTTACCGGCGAACAGCGTTTTGTTGATACCGCGGGAAGGGTGGAGAAGTTCGCCAAGCGTTACGGCAGTATGCAGGCTCGTCGCGCCGGCAAGCCTGGGGACGTCAAGGAAGAGTCCGAGGCAGCATCTGCGCCAGCTTAGCTTTACTGAAACTGGCGTTCAAGGCAATGAGGTTCCCGCCCGGGAATGCAAGTTGTCCTCGTCCTCTTAGCAGTGGATGAAAACCCTGCGACCCTGTTATTCCCTATTGAACTGACCCAAGTGTGATGGATTTCGAGCCTCTTATTGAAAAAAAGCGCATTCGGCTGGTCGAAATTGAGCAGGCGATGTCAGCTGAGAATTTTTATTCCGATCAACGCCAGGCTGCGGAGGTTTCGCAGGAATATAACTTCATAAAGAAATTGCTGGGGAACTGGCAGAGCTTCGAGGTGTTGCTGGGTCAACTTGAGGATAATCGTGAGTTGGCCAATGGGGAGGAGGAGGAAATGGCGGCGCTTGCGGCTGAGGAAATCCCAGAACTTGAGAAGGCTGTTGAGAGCTTGACTGGTGAGATCCAATACTCGCTTTTACCAAGGGATAGCACCGAAGATCGTGATGCCATTGTTGAAATTCGAGCAGGCACTGGAGGAGATGAGGCATCCTTGTTTGCCGGGGACTTGCTGAGAATGTATCAGCGGTTCTCGGAACTGCAGGGTTGGCGGGTTGAATCTCTGGAGGCGAGCCCTTCCGGGGTAGGCGGGTTCAAGGAAGTTACCGTGAAGGTAAGCGGCGAAGAGGTGTTTCGACGATTGAAGTATGAAAGTGGTGTACACAGGGTACAAAGGGTTCCGGAAACTGAAACGCAGGGCCGCATCCATACCTCGACTGCGACGGTCGCGGTAATGCCTGAGGCTGAGGCTGTTGACGTTGAATTAAAACCGGAGGAACTCAATATTCAGGCGACCCGGTCAGGTGGCCCCGGGGGCCAGCATGTCAACACCACGGACTCCTGTATTCAGGTGACGCACCTGCCCAGCGGGATCATGGTTCGTTGCCAGGATGGCAGGAGCCAGACGAAGAACAAGGAAAAGGCACTTACCATCCTGCGCTCCAAATTGCTTGAGGCCAAGCAGCAGGAATAAACCGCAAAGTATTCCGAGCAACGCCGCACCCTCATTGGCAGTGGAGGCAGGGAGGAGAAGATAAGGACCTATAATTTTCCACAGAACAGGGTAACCGACCATCGGATTGGTCTGACTTTGTACAACCTTGAAGGTGTCCTCGCCGGGCAAGTGGGTGAACTTGTCGATGGCCTGCAGGCCTCCGAGATGGAGGCACGTCTACAGGAAGCCGGACTTGGCTAGCATCTTTCCTGTCATTTGAATGAAGACGTTGCTGGACACCCTTCAAGGCGGGACGAAATATCTCGAGCAGCGTGGAGTGGAGGATGCCCGCCTGAATATGGAATATCTGCTGGCGAAAGTTCTGCAATGTGAGCGGATGGACTTGTATCTGGATTTTGATCGTTCGTTGCTTGAGGCGGAACTGGTACCTTTAAGGGATTTATTAAGAGGGAGGGGGGAGAGGCAACCTCTCCAGCACCTCCTGGGTGAAGTTGAGTTTCACGGCAGGAGGTTTCACTCTGACCCAAGGGGTCTTATTCCCCGACCCGAGACCGAGGAACTTGTTGGCATTATTATTTCCCGGCTTGATCACGGCGAACAACCGGGGAGGGTGGTTGATGTCGGGTGTGGATCCGGTGTCATCGGACTATCGCTTGGACTAGAATGGGAAGGTTCGACGATA
>CAWVVE010000446.1:0-2795 GCA_963933075.1 uncultured Verrucomicrobiaceae bacterium
GCTGCCAAGCCCATAGGTCACCCAGGCGCCCATGCTGGGACGGCCCTGAAGCCCGCTCCCGGTGTGCAGGAAATAATTGGCATTGGTGTGCTCGGAGAAATTGGAAGTCATTGACCTCACCACCGCCAAATCGTCGACATGCTTGGCAATATGGGGAAACAGGTCACTGACCACAATCCCACTCTGGCCATACTGCTTGAAATCCCAGGGACTCGCCAAGATCTTTCCATTATTATTGAATTGCGTCGGGGCAACCTTAAAGAAATCGGCCGGATTCTTTCCGTTATGCTCCTTCAGGGCCGGTTTCGGATCAAATGAATCGACATGCGAGACGCCGCCGTCCATATAGAGAAAAATCACATTCTTTGCCTTTGCCTCGTGATGTGTCCTGTCCCCACTTTCAGCCCCATACCCATGCCCGGTGAGGGCATCAAAGGCAAATGCGCCAAATCCAAATCCTGATGCCTTGAGTAAAGCCCTGCGGTTAATTGGAGCTCTTTGGTAATTACGGCAATGCATTGTGTTCTAATGTAAAAAGATAAACTCCTTGGTGTTGAAAAGCACATGAGCATAGTCACTGAGCTTCTCAACACTGCCCTCCTTACCCAGGAATTCAACGCCGGCAGCCAACTCAACTGCTCCTGGTTGACGTGCAAAGGCTTCCATATACATCTTTTTAACCGCTTCCCCTGGGGTGATTTTCAGGGCGGCAATTCGCTTACCCCAGAGTCCGGCCTGCTCGTGCACGAAAGGGTCATTCATCATGATCAGGGCCTGTTCCGGCACATTTGATACCGTGCGTCTCCCCATGCTGCTGAATGGAATCGGCGTGTCAAAAGAAAGCATCATTGGCGAGAGGAAATTACGTCGCACGGAAATATAAATGCTGCGCCGCCCCTGACCGTCAAGCGGTCCCCCGCGCGGACGCCCTCGGCCTGTCATGAAATCAGTCAGGTGCACCGGCACAGACCCGGCAAACATCTTGCGGTCAAGCCGCCCGGATATCGCCAGCATACTGTCCCTGATCACTTCACCCTGCAGCCGGCGTAGATTACCGCGATGCAGCAGAATGTTCTGTGGATCGGATTCCTCCTCCGGACCACCTGCGACACTGGCCTGCTGATATGTTTTTGACAACATGATCCGCTTAAGGGAACGCTTGATGGACCAGCCGTCATCAGTAAAGGTGCCGGCAAGGTGATCAAGTAACCGCGGATTTGAGGGACGTTTTCCCAGCACTCCGAAATCATCTGTTGTTGCGACAATCCCACGCCCGAACAAATGGTGCCAGATCCTGTTGACCATCACCCTGGCTGTTAAAGGATTACCCGCATCTGCCACTTCTCCAGCGAGAGTCAGCCTGCCGCTTCCCTTCCTGGAAGGCAGCGCACTCTTTCCTCCAAGTGCCGTCAGGAAGCGCCTGGGAACCTCATCACCGAGGCGTTTGTGACTGCCCCGGAGAAAGACAAACTCATTTTCCGCAGTTCCATCGGTTAAGCCCTGCACCCTTTTCGGCGCCGGCACACTCTTGGCAACCAGCGACATCTTCTCCTGATATCCCGCAATGTCTGCCTCCATCCCCTTAACGCCTGTTCCCCGCGCCATTAACCATGACAGAAAACGCCTTCCGTCCTCATCAAGTTTTCCCGTTGCCTCGCTGGCATGCTTCCACAACCAGCCATAAGCCATGGCCAGGCCCTTGATGGAATGTATCTTGTCATTGCCGGCAATCTTCAGTGAGGTGGCCGAAGGTGCAGTTATCGGGGCTCTTCCATCAGAAAACCATATCTCATCAACCTCAAAATAACCGTTGCCATGATCAATATATTCCAGGTGCGCCTTGTGCCCCCGGTACATCTTTAAATCACGTCCCTGCGAAATCCACTTGGCCTTGCCCTCAGTATTGGGGTCATTGACCCGGGTGCCACCAAAGAGCAGTCCATTGTAGGGCTCCATCACGTAACTGTCGATGATAAGCCGAACCTGCAAGCCTCCCTTGCGGGCAGACATCAAGTGATGAATCTGGTTATGTGTGATCTCGAATGTCGGTGAACGCAATACCCCGTGAAGCTGGCTTGCCAACCGCGCTCCGTGCGCCCTTCCCGCCACTGCCATACCCGCATTGGCGTGCGCCCATTGCCCGATTCCGCTTGGCGTGCTTCCAAAAGAGGCTCCGGTGGTGAACCAGCCGGCGTCCGCAAAACTCTTCTCGGTGAAATCAGCAAATTTTATGGCTCCCTTAACCGTGTCGATACTTTGCTTGTGGCGCTCGGCAAGGCGCCTGCGAACATCCTGGTAACGCCTGTCAAAAGCCGCTGCGGAAGGATGAATATCACCCTCAAGGAACTGCGCCCATACAAAGAGCGAGTGATCCGCTTCTTTGACTTCCGGCGCGCGGAGTGCGGCCACCCAGTTCTCAAGTCCTGCAGGATCAACCCCATGAGCATTGGCCACCACTGCCAAATCACCTCCCCGGATGGCCTCTCGTGCCGCCATCAGGTAAGCTGCCATTGTTGCCGGATTAACCCCATTAACCAGGGTCTTGGCAAAAATGCCATCGACTTCCTTCTTTATTCCCTCGAGTTCCACGACCTTGGCTGCAATTTTACCACCCGGGTCGAGCATGCTCTCCTGTCGCCGTGAACTCTGCAGGTAGCCGGCAAGGGCATAATAATCCTTGGTCGATATCGCGTCGAACATGTGGTCGTGACAGCGAGCGCAGGAAACGGTCAACCCTAAAAACGTCTTGCTGAAGACATCAATCTGGTTGTCCACTCGCCCGGACTCATCCCCAC
>CAWVVE010000447.1:0-2792 GCA_963933075.1 uncultured Verrucomicrobiaceae bacterium
CCAGTAACAACATATCGAACATGATCCTGATATGCTCACGATAATTGCGGGGAACCCCGGGCTCGGGTGCGGGGCGTCCGGGGTCATCGGGTAGCCCGAGTTTCTCGGCTTTCTCGATGCGTTGCTCGACCTCACGCACCCCGGTCAGATATTCATCAAGCTTGTCCCTGTCGGAGTGGTCGAGTTTACTCTCCATCTGGCGGGAAGATTCACGCACAAAGTCCAGAATAGATCGTTTTTCAGCACGGCGTTGCGCAAGGCTGGCAGACTGTTCCGCACGTGTCCCGGCGCCGTAGATGCGCTCGAACACTGCGCGAGGATTGGCCTCCGGTGTCATTGGCCGGTGCTTGGTGCGCCAGGAAATGTTGTATTGGTAGGCGCATGAATAGCCTGCATCACAACTGCCAGCATTGCGGGTTCTCTCACAGGTAAGCTCAAGGGAGGATAATCGCGTTTCCTGTGAGAGGAATTTCGCGGCAAGCTGATCAGCCGAGATGCCGACACTGATGTTGGCTCCGGAAGTGCGCAACGGTCGTGCCCCTGTAAGGAAAGTGGCATTTGCCCTCGCGTGATCACCGGCACCCTCACGGCCGGGATTGCCAGTTTTCTGGGCGAATCCCTTGACGATTTGAAGGTCGTCACGAAATCCCTCGATCGCTTTCATCGACTCGTTGAAACGGAAATCGGTTCCAAGGCCTTGCGGGGTCCACTTGTCGCTGATGACTCCGTTTGGGGCATAAAGGTAGGCGGTACGCAGAGGTGCGCCGTTGGAAGTAGTGCCCGGCTTGCCGGCTTTTGGCTCGCCTGCAATGGATGTCATTGAAGGCAGTGTCACGCATGCTCCCATGCCACGAAGAAATCGTCGCCGGTCGATCTGTTCAATGCGCGAACTCATAAAGGCTCCTTAGTAATTTAAATCTGCAAGGGCTTTCTCATTAAGCAAGGTCAATCTTCCTTCTGTCGTCGTCGCATCTGGAAGGGGGCGCTTTCAGCCAGGGCGTAAATAAATTCCCGTAATCCTCCACCCGCTTTCTCAGCCTTTGCAATGATCTCTTTCACCGACGGGCTGTCATAATACTCGATACCACGCCCAAGGGCGTAGGTGAGGAGTTTTTCCGTCAGGCATCGGTGAAAGTCTTTTTTACGGGGACCTGCGATAATTTCCCTCAGGCCGGATATTCCCTGGAACTTTTCACCGGTGACAAGTTTGCCCGACGTGTCCAGGGCGCCGATGCCATTCTCTCCTCGCCATTGGCCAATGGCATTATAGTCTTCAAGGGCAAGGCCGATAGGGTCCATCCGTGCATGGCATGAGCGACACAGGGGCTTGCTGCGGTGAAGTTCCATCATCTGCCTCATGGTTGCGTTTTTACCGAGTTGCGTGCGGGTTTCCTCCAGGTCCGGTATATTGGGAGGAGCAGGAGCCGGCGGGACACCGAGAATATTTTCCAGCACAAACAGGCCGCGCTTAACCGGTGAGGTGCGGGTCGGGTTGGATGTTACAATAAGAAAGCTACCCTGCGTGAGAATCCCCCCGGGGCGGCGGTGGTCTTTCAGGCTCACCTTGCGGAATTCCTTGCCTTGGAAGCCATCAATTCCGTAGAATTTTGCCAGGCGCTCGTTGATGAATGAGTAATTGGCGGTGACCAGTTCCACGGCGGGGCGGTTTTCCTTGACGAGGTGGGCAAGGAACAATTCGGTTTCCCTCCTCATGTCCTGGCGCGTGTAGAGATTAAAGATCTGGCGGGCCTTGTTGCCGTCATCGATCCCGAGAACGTGAGGGGTGTCGAAAAACTTTGCCTCCACGTCGCGTGTTTGCAGCCATTGCCCGACAAAATTTGTAATAAATCTCCCCGACTTGGGATCATCCAGCATACGGTCAAGCGTGGCGCGCAGGTTGTCGCGCAGCTTTCCTTCTGCGGCAATTCTCAGCAGGGCTGAATCAGGGGTTGAACTCCACAGGAAGTAAGAGAGGCGGGAGGCAAGGGAATACTCGTCGATGTTCAGATTTTGCGTATCTCTCTCCAGCGGCTCCTCGCCACGCAGCAGGAAGGAGGGTGAGCTCAGGACTGCTGTCATTGCAAGGCGGATGCCGGCTTCAAGGGTTGATCCTTTTTCTGATTGCTTTGCCTTAACCATATTGACAAGGCGCTCGAGAGTATCCTCATCCACCGGCCGGCGATATGCGTGGCTTGCAATACGATGCATCACTTTCCTGGTATAAGCATCAAGTTGCCCGCCCCCCCGGGGCGGCTTGCCTTCCGGGAAAATTCGACGGTAACCCTCCGGGTAATCCTGCCACGGGAGCGCTCCCGCCGGGGCCAGCATTTCAACCTTCAACACTTTTACTGCGAGGGGGACATTGTTGTTCACCTCGCCGCCCGGGGGAACAATTTCAAAAGCAATACGGTGTATTCCCGCACTGAGGTCAACATCGAGGGAAATGGTCGCGCCCGTGCTTCCTTGCAGGCGGATTTCCCGTGAGGCATGCTTTTTTCCGTCGATGAGGATACGCCATTGAGCCTTGTAATCCTTGGCGCTGGCCTTGCCAGTGACCTGGTAGTCCACCCGAAAGCGATGGATGCCCGTGCCGTCGGCTTGCCAGTCCTTGCCCACCGTGTGCTTGATTCCTGCCCGCATGAAGCGCGCTGTTCTGGAGCTGTTGTCCTTCTGCCTGAACTCGGCAGGGGGGATGCTCACCGGTTGTGGCCTGCCCACGTCCGCGGGGATTGCGTTCGCCATGATCTTCTCCGCCGCAGTGAGATATTTTTCCATTAACAAGGGCGAGATTG
>CAWVVE010000448.1:0-2783 GCA_963933075.1 uncultured Verrucomicrobiaceae bacterium
AATTGTCAATGACAATTGCTCCGGCATTGGCGGCAAGGGGTGCAAATTCCCTGGAAATATCGCCACCGGCACTGAATAGGGCAATGTCGGTATCGTTAAAGCAATCTGCAGTGAGTTCCTCAACAACGATATCCTGCCCCCGGAAGTGGATTGTTTTCCCGGCTGATCGCGCCGATGCCAGTGGAGTTAATCTTCCAATCGGGAAATTGCGCTCTTCCAGGCATTTGGCCATTTCCTGCCCTACGGCGCCGGTAATTCCGACAATCGCTATATTTGGTTTGTCTGCCATGGTTTTGCGTGTTTGATGCGGTGCTTGCGGGTCGGAGATTCTAGCCCGTGGTTACACCGATGCAAACAAGAGAGCGAAATGTTGGGAAAAGTAGCATTGAGATTTCAATTTCTGCTCAGCATTTGCGCTTATTGGATGGCAAGAGGCAAATGGCGTCCTTTGTTGTCTCGACTTCAAGATTCGGGGTGGGCAGCAGGGAAGGCAGCAACAAGACACCGCTGGGCGACTTTGAGCTGGGCGAAAAGATTGGTGAAGGGGCACAGCTCATGACGGTCTTTAAGGGGCGCAAACCGGTTGGGATTTATGACCCTGCACAAACTTCAGCCGAGGACCTTGTGCTGACCCGTATACTGTGGCTGCATGGATGCGAGGAGCACAATGCGAATACTTGCGGACGCTACATCTATATTCACGGGACCAACCAGGAGCAAGACCTCGGTCAACCGGCCAGTTTTGGCTGTATTCGAATGGGCAATGAGGACGTTGTAAGCCTTTTCGGGATGGTTGATATTGGTGGCAAGGTGCGGATTATTGAGTAGCAGAGCATCTACTTGCAAAGGGTGCCACTATTCGCTAGCTTGCCAGCCTAACCAACGACCAACCACACCATATTAAATCGACTCTATGAAATTGCTTCGTATTCTTTCTCTGATTGCCGCTGCTGCCGGGTTGCTGATTATCGGCGCCTGTAAATCGCGAGATGTGGCGCCTGCCTACGCTCAGCCAGATGTTGTGCCGAGTGCGGTTGCACCTGGAGCCTATATCGACAGCGGCAAGTAAATAGATCCGGCCAACAAGGCCATGGAAGGGCGGGTGATCCTAGGATCACCCGCCTTTTTTTGTGCTGACAAAAATGCTTCCTTTCTGCAGGAATCGCCATGGAAGATCAGCGGATTTGGTAATGCCAATACGGGTGGTGGTGAGAATCTTAACCGGTGACTCGGCTTCACGAAACCTTAGTTTAGTATTACCCCGGACAAAGCTCTTACCATGGTCTCCGCCGTTTATTCCCATGGCAATGGTCAACTTGCCGGGTCCGGAGCACAAGTCGTGGAGGTTTTTCCTGCCTCGCCGCCGGCGCATGGTTGCGATTCCGCGTTGGGGTTCAAGTGCGCGCAGCAGCACGAACCCGTCACCGGACTTACCCTTTACCAGAACGTTGGCCAGCCAATACATGCCGTAATTGAGGTATACATATGCACTGCCGGCATCGTTGTCCGCAACGAATTTGCGTGCTGATGGGCGCGAGAAGGTATGGGCAGCCTCATCACCCACGGCGGCATACGCCTCGGTTTCAACAACGATTCCCGAGCAGCCGCCACACAGGAGCTCAGCTCCGATCAATCCCCGGGCGGCAGTAATTGGATCGGTGCGGAATAATTCGGCGTCCAGCATTCCTCGGGCTCTTCCAGCTTGTTTTTTGACCTGTTCTGGCAGCAAATAAAATCTGCTCTACAAGCCGGTGGGATGGTCGATAAATGTGTGCCTTGCCCCGTATTTTTTTGCCAGGTTCCCGGCCAGGGCCTGCACACCGAAAGTCTCAGTTGCGTAGTGCCCGGCGTAGATCAGGTTTATGCCCAGTTCCTCGGCCAGTGTGTAGGTATGGTGTGGGCCTTCACCTGTAATGAAGGTATCGATACCGGTTGTCGCTGCAGCCGCAACCTGTGATCCCGCTCCACCGGTGATCAGTCCGATGTGTTTCACCCTTGCAGTTGCCCCCGGGGCAAGATGCACGGGACCGCCGACCGCTTTCTCGATTCGCCTCAGCAGGGTTTTGCGTTGCATATCAACCTTGAAACGAAGGCCTGTCCGGATTCCCTGCCACTCCAGGAAAGGCATGGGCTTGCTCAGGCCGATAGCTTTTGCAAGCAGGACGTTGTTGCCGAATTTCGGATGGATATCCAGTGGGATATGGCAGGAGTAGATGGCCATGTTGGCAGCCATGGCTAATTTCAGTTTCTCATAAAGGGCTCCTTCGATCTTCTGCGCTCCTCCCCAGAACATGCCATGGTGGACAATCAGCAGGTCACTTTTCATCCTGACCGCCTCGCGGATCACAGGCAGGGCTGCATCCACCGCAGATGTAATGTTGCGTATTGACTTTCCACCATGCAGTTGCAGCCCGTTGAGGGCCCCGGGGTAATCTGGAATTTCACTGATTTTGAGCTGGCCATCGAGGTATAGAACGATGTCTTTAAGCTTTACCATGTGTCACTCTTGCGCCCATTGCTCTTTAAGTCTAGTCTCCTCGCCCTATGCTTAAGGCCGGAATAGTAGGAATGCCGAATGTCGGGAAATCGACATTGTTCAATGCGGTGACAAGAAACCGCAACGCGGAGGCGGCTAATTACCCGTTCTGCACTATTGATCCCAATATTGGCGTGGTAACCGTCCCGGATCCCAGGCTGCAGGTGTTGAGTGATATGTCAGGCTCACAGAAGCTGATACCCGCAGCCATTGAGTTTGTGGATATTGCCGGGTTGGTGGAAGGAGC
>CAWVVE010000449.1:0-2781 GCA_963933075.1 uncultured Verrucomicrobiaceae bacterium
GGACAAGCTCGTACTCAACCTCAAGGAGATCGGCCTGATCAATGGCACCGGGCGGCTCTGGCAAAAGGACAAGAGCCGCGGACCGTGGGATACCATCACCATCACCGAGGAGCGCAAGAAACAGGGCTTCACCTCGATCGGTAAGGTCATTATCGACAAGCAGAAGGACGCCAAGCGGTTCGAGGGCGCCACCGGTTTCTTTATCGAGAAGAACAACCCGAAGAAATAAGGATCAATCCTTTGGCTGGTCCCACAGGCGGTGGGGATCACCCAGCCGTTTCATCTCGGAGTGCAGCAGGGCTTCCATTTCCTTCAACTTGCCCGCATGCCCGGGATCATCTGCCAGGTTGAGCTGGCTGGGTCCTGGCTTGGCTTTCGACTGGGCCTTCACCTTGGAATCATGGTTTTGCACGATGTATTCATGGGGATTTTCCCTGAGGTTGAAGAGCTGGGTCTGCCGCACCTTGCCGTCCATGACATCATACTTGATTAATTTCCAGTCCCCCTTGCGGACCGAGCGCATGCCCGGCTTGGTGCCTCCACAGTAGGCGCCGTAGAGCACATCGCGGACGGTGTCCGCCTTTCCCATGAGCACAGGCTTGAAGCTGCGCCCCTGGCTGGTGGCGGGTATGGCGATGCCGGCGAGATCACAAAGGGTGGAGAGTGTGTCCAGCAGGTAGACATTGCCGGTGACGCGACTACCGGCCTTGATGCCGGGGCCCTTTACAAACAGGGGCACCCGCCAGGTGTGCTCGTAGAGGTTTTGTTTTCCCTGCAGCCCGTGCCTGCCGATGGCCATTCCATGGTCAGCGGTGTAGATGATGTAGGTGTTGTCGAGTTCTCCCATGGCTGCGAGTTTCTTGAGCACCCGGCCGACCTGCTGATCAATGTTTTCGTTGCAGGCCAGTTGCCGGCCGATTTCGTTGCGAATGGTGATCGCATCACGGCGCTCCCAGACCCCGCCGACTGATACCTCATCACGCAACCCGGGGTGACCGTGGTGAAAGGGGTGCTTGGGTAACCAGTTGAGGGGTAGATTCGGGGCTTTCGGGTTTGCCGGGGGCAGTGACTTGCGGTCGCGATGGTTTACAGCACCATATTTCTCCAGCAGCTTGGGTGTGCCGTCACGGACATCATGGGGATGGGAGAATCCGAAGTAGATAAAGAACGGGTCACTGTCATCGGTTTTCTCCCGCTCATTGAGGTAGTTGATCACCTGCTGGCCGTGCCATGCACTTCCGGATTCTGCCGTGCCACCACGCTTTGTGGCATCGTGAACCACCTGGAACTGGGCATTGGCCAGGTTGTAGCTGTTGCCTTTCTTGCAGGTGCGCATGGTGTTATATCCCGCCCGGTTGAAGATGGCTGGCAGTGTATTGTTCAGGATATCCCTGCCGCCGGTAATACCCTGTTCGCGCTTCAGGTGTTTCTTGCCCCGTGGAGGCAGGTGCCACAGCGTACGTCCGCTCATGATCATGGTGCGTGAGGGGGAGCACACCGCTCCGGACATCGATCCCATATGGTAGGCGGCATCGAACACCATGCCCTCCTTGGCGATTTTACCGATGACCGGGGCATCCAGGGGAGAGGACTGATCATAGGCCTTGAAGTCAAAGGGCGACTGGTCGTCAGCGACGATGAAGAGGATATTGGGTTTTTTGGCGGCGCCGACTGTGGCGCACAGTGCCAGAAGAAGTCCGAGGAGGGTAAGGAGTGTGGGTTTCATAAAGCTATGGAAAAAGGATGAATGATTACATCGGGCAGGAGGCCACAGAACTTTTCAGGGTCGGCTGCGTCCGGAGGTCCGGTATCGCTCCAGGAGGGCCTTGAGTCTCGCAACCTGTGCCGGGTTTTTAGCTGCCAGGTTATGTTCCTGAGCCGCGTCGGTTTGCAGGTTGTAGAGTTGAACGTCCCCGGTCTGGGCATCGTAACGGTTGCCGCCGGATCCGGGGTGCTCAAGCAGCACCCATTGGCCCTGCCTGATGGCGAACTTGCCTTTGCTGGAATGGTGCACGGTCGCTTCCCGGATTGGCTGCTTCAGGGGCTGGCCGAGCAGGGCAGGCAGGATATTGTGGCTGTCCTCGGCGCAATCCTGCGGCAGGCTGATCCCGGTAATGGCGGCAGCGGTGGCGGTCAGGTCGGTCAGGCAGATGATCTCATCGCTGGTGGTCTTTGGTTGAATCTTTCCCGGCCAGCGGGCGATGAAGGGAACCCGGTGGCCTCCCTCCCAGTTGTCACGCTTGCAGCCGCGGAATCCCGCGGCACTGAAGTGCTTGAATTCGCTCTTGCGCTTGATCATGTGCCGCTCAGGCCCGTTGTCACTGGTAACGATAAGAAGGGTGTTCCCGGCAATTCCGGCCTTATCGATGGCCCGCATGACCTCGCCAACCACCCAGTCTGTCTCGACGACAAAATCACCGTATTTGCCCGCCTTACTTTTGCCAAGGAAGCCCTCATTGGGCGCAACCGGGGTGTGCGGTGAGGGTAACGGGAAGTAGAGAAAAAACGGCTTTTCCTTATGCTCGGCTGCCGTGTTCTTGATATATGAGACGGCCTTGGCGGTGAGGTCGGGCAGGGCACTTTCCGGTTTCATCTTTTTGGACCTGAGCCCCGCCCTGCCAAAACCGTTGGCTTTCTTTTTGGTGGGCACAAGATCGCTCTCGATAAGGGAATCATTCTCAATCCAGGCATAGGGAGGCATGTCCCATGAGGCCGAACAGCCAAAGAAGTAATCAAAGCCGATGCTTAATGGTCCTGAGGTGAGTGGCTTGGCGTGGTCGA